>JAUNTV010000164.1 GCA_030538515.1 Paracoccus sp. (in: a-proteobacteria) | reverse complement strand
AGCGGGCGCGTCTGCCGGGGCCTCGGCGGCGGGGGTTTCCTCTGCCGCTTCGGCGGCGGGGGCTTCGGTCAGCGGCTCGGGGGGCGCGGTTTCAACGGGTTCAGCAACCTCGGGGGCCGGTTCGGCCTGCGGCTCGGCTGCTTCGGTCGGCGCGGGTTCGGCGACATCAGGGGCCGGTTCGGCGGCCTGTTCGGGCGGCTCCGTGGCGGCGGGGGCTTCGGCGCAGGGGGGCGCGCTGCCGTCCGCGCAGGTCTCGACCGTCGGTGCCTCGACCGGGGTGTCCTGCGCCATGGCAAGATGCGGGGTCAGAAGCGAAAGACAGGCCGCGATGGCGGTGCTGTTGTGCATGATACGACGCATATCGTCCTCCAGATGAGATCGGGTTGATAACCGGCAGGCAGGGCGGGTGGTTCCCGGCAAAGCCGGCCCGCCGCCTGGCGAAAACGGCCAGACAGAAGATTTCATATTTTGAAACAAGGGATTGAGATGGATACCGCGCGGGGTTCACAGCTGCGCGAGACGGCCGGCCCACCCCCCGGCTGCGATCAAAAGGGGCTTGAGCCGCGGCGCAGGGCCTTGCTATGGCAGTGATCAGCCCCGGCGAAAGGAACGAAAGACGATGACCGCGCAGGTTTTCAACCAGCCGCTAGGCGGCAATACCATGCCCCGGACCGGAGGCCCCGCGACGATGATGCGGCTGCCGATGGCCGAAAGCGCGGCGGGGCTGGATGCCTGCTTCATCGGCATCCCGATGGATATCGGCACCTCGAACCGGCCCGGCACGCGGCTGGGTCCGCGCCAGATCCGTGATGAAAGCCGCATGATCCGGCCCTATAACATGGCCACCGGCGCGGCCCCTTTCGATCATCTTCAGGTGGCCGATATTGGTGACGTGCCGATCAACCTGTTCGATCTGAAGAAATCGGTCGACATCATCGCCGATCATTACCGCGCCATCCTGTCCCATGGCAGCGTCCCGCTGACGCTTGGCGGCGATCACACGCTGACATGGCCGATCCTGCGCGCCATGGCCGAAAGGCACGGGCCGGTGGCGCTGATCCATGTCGATGCCCATGCCGACACCAATGACGAGATGTTCGGCGAGAAAGCCGCCCATGGCTGCCCCTTCCGCCGCGCCTGGGAAGAGGGGCTTTTGCAAAACGACAAGGTGTTCCAGATCGGGCTTCGCGGCACCGGCTATGGTCCCGATGATTTCGACTGGGCGCGCGGCAAGGGCTGGCGTGTCGTTCAGGCGGAAGAATGCTGGCACCGCTCGCTGACGCCCTTGATGGCCGAGATCCGCGCCGCGATCGGGGATGCGCCCGTCTATCTCAGCTATGATATCGACAGCCTCGATCCCGCCTTCGCGCCGGGCACCGGCACGGTCGAGGTGGGCGGGCTGACCACCATGCAGGGGCTGGAGATCATTCGTGGCACTGCCGGGCTGAACCTTGTGGGCTGCGATCTGGTCGAGGTCTCGCCACCCTATGACCCGGCCGGAAATACCGCTGTGATCGCGGCGAATTTTCTTTATGAGATGTTATGCGCGCTGCCGGGCGTGCCGCAGGGACGATGACCGGCAAGCGACATGTGATAACCGATGACCGGGCGATAACCGGCAAAACAGGGGGAATATCATGAAAAGACGCGATCTTCTGAAGGCGGGCGCGGCGGGTGCCTTGGTGCTTTCGACACCGGCGATTCTGCGCGCGCAGGGGGCGGCGCTGAAAGTGGGCACATACGGCGGCTATTTTCAGGACAGTTTCGACAAGCATATCTATCCCGATTTCACCGCCGCGACCGGCATCAGCGTCGAAAGCATCGGTGAACCCACGGGCGAGGCCTGGCTGGTCCAGCTTCAGCAGGCCGCGCGCGCGGGTCAGGCCCCGGCCGATGTCTCGATGATGGCGCAGGTGGCGCGCATCAAGGGCGAACGCGCCGAGCTTTGGGCGCGGCTGGACGAGGCGAAAATGCCCAATGTCGCCAATCTGCCCGCCCATTTCACCCATCGCTACGATGATGGCGCGCTGAACGGCACCGGCGCGGTCAGCTGGTATATCACGCTTGTCACCAATACCGAGACCTTCCCCGAGGCCCCGACCTCCTGGCAGGCGCTTTGGGACGGGGCCAATGCCGATCGGGTCGGGCTGATGTCGCTGGCGGCGAATTCCTTCCTGCTGGAGATCACCGCCTCCACCTATTTCGGCGGCACCGATATTCTGGGCACCGAAGAGGGCATTCTTCAGGTCATGGAAAAGCTGGCCGAGGTGAAGCCGAATGTCCGGCTCTGGTATCGCGACGAGGGGCAGTTCCAGCAGGCGCTGGAAACCGGCGAGATCCCGATGGGCCAATATTACCATGACGTGACCGGGCTGGCGGCGGCCGAAGGCAAGCCCGTGCGCTCGACCTTCCCGGATGAGGGGGCGGTGCTCGACAGCGGCTCCTGGGTGGTCAGCCGGGCATCGGGCATGCTGGATCAGTCGCAGGTCTTCATCGATTACATGGCCCAGCCCGAAATTCAGGCCGTGCTTTCGCGCATGGTCGGCACCGCGCCCACCGTCCCGCGCGAACTGACCGACCTGACGGATGCGGAATTCGCCGCCGTTTCATCGGAAAGGGCACCGATTCTGCCGAAATACGACATCTATGTCGATCGCGGCGACTGGATCAGCCAGCAATGGTCCGAGCGGATCACCAGCTAAGCGCGAAGGGCGGCGGGGCATGCCGCCCCCGCCGCAACCCTGTCTGACGAGGATATGATGACCGAATTGCGCATCGACGCGATCTCGAAAAGCTTTGGCGCGTTCAGGGCGCTTGACCGGGTTTCGGTGGATATCCCGAACGGGAAATTCGTCTGCCTGCTTGGCCCCTCGGGCTGTGGCAAGACCACGCTTCTGCGGGTGATCGCGGGGCTGGAAACCCCGGATGAGGGCCGCATCTTCGTGGGCGGGGCCGATCAGACGCGCCTGCCCACCCACAAGCGCGGCATGGGCATGGTGTTTCAGTCGCTGGCGCTGTTTCCGCATCTGGATGTGGCGGGCAATATCACCTATCCGCTGGCGATCCGGGGCGCGGACAAGGCCACCCGCGCCCGGCGCGCCGATGAATTGCTGGACCTGGTGCGCCTGCCCGGCATGGGCGCGCGTCGCATCCATCAGCTTTCGGGCGGGCAGCGCCAGCGCGTGGCCATCGCGCGCGGCCTTGCGATCAGCCCGCAGGTGTTCTTGCTGGATGAGCCCCTTTCCGCGCTGGATGCGTCCCTGCGCGAGCATATGCAGATCGAGTTGCGCCAGATCCAGCAGCGCCTTGGCGTGACCACGATCACCGTCACCCATGACCAGAAAGAGGCGCTGACCATGGCTGATCTGGTCATCGTCATGAAGAATGGCCAGATCCAGCAGGCCGGCGCCCCGATGGAGGTCTATCACAACCCCGCCAATGCTTTCGTGGCGGGTTTCATCGGCAGCACCAATCTGATCCCCTGCACGGTCTCGGGCGGGCAGATCACCGCGCTTGGCCACGCCATGGAAATCGCGCCGGGCGACCGCATCAATCACGGCGATGGTGCCGCGCAGCTTTCCGTGCGCCCCGATCACCTGCTGATCGCGCCCGAGGGCACGCCCGGCATCCCCGCCGATGTCACCTTCCTGCGCGATCTGGGCGACAGCCGCCAGGTCATGCTGAGTGCCGCGGGCCACGAACTTGTCGCCAATCTGGGACAGGGGGCCGATCTGGTGCCCGCGCCGGGCGCGCGCGTCAGCCTTGGCTTCCGGCCCGGCCAGCGGGTGGTGGTGGCATGAGCGCGCAGGACCAGATGGCCGCGCCGCGCTGGCTGGCGCTTTGGCCCGCGCTGATGCTGGGGGTGTTCTTCCTTGTCCCCTTCGGCATCATGCTGGCCGTTTCCGTGGCCCATCGCGACCCGAGCGGCTTTTACGAATGGGGCTTCGAATGGGCCAGCTATGCCCGCTTCATGTCGGCCTTTTTCCTGCGTGTCATGGCGGTCTCGCTTCTGGTCTCGCTGGCGGCGGCGGCGATCTGCGTGGTGATCGCGCTGCCCTTCACGGTGTTTCTGGCCGGGATGAGCAACCGTATCCAGACCGTGGTTCTGGTGGTCCTGCTGGCGGTGCTGGCGCTGTCCGAGGTGATCATCGGATTTGCCCTGTCCACGCTTCTGTCGCAGACCGCAGGCGTGGGGAACCTGCTGTTCCGGCTTGGGCTGACGGATGCGGCGCGCGCCTATACGCCTTCGCTTTTCGCACTGATCACGGGGCTTTGCTATATCGGCTTTCCCTTCGCGGTGCTGGTGCTTTACCCGCCCGTCTCGCGCCTTGATCCCGAAATCACCGAGGCCGCGCGCACCATGGGCGCCTCGGATATGCGGGCGTTTTTCGGTGTCACCCTGCCGGGCCTGCGCGGCGCGATCACGGGGGCGTTCATTCTGGTGTTCGTCTTTACGCTTGGCTCCTACCTGTTGCCGCAGCTTCTGGGCCGGCCGCAGCACTGGACGCTTTCGGTCCATATCACCGATCAGGCGATCTATCAGTCCAACCTGCCATTCGCGGCCGCCATGTCGGTCTTTCTGATGCTGGTGGCGCTGGCGCTTGTCGGGCTGGCCGCGCTTGCCGGGCGTGACCGGGGGGCGGCGGCATGACAAGGGCGCTGCGGCTTGGCTATATCCTGCTGGTTCTGGCGCTGCTTCTGCTGCCCCTGATCGTGGTCGCGGCGGTGTCGCTGAACGGGCCGCAGACGCTGCGCTTCCCGCCTGTCGAGCCGTCGCTGCATTGGTATGCGCGCCTGTTCACCAGCAGCGACTGGCTGGCGGCGCTGCGCCATTCGCTGATCATCGCGCTGAGTGCTGCCGCCCTTTCCACTGCCGTCGCGCTGCCGCTGGCGCTTTACGTCTGGGAAAGGCGGGGCCCCGCCGCGCAGGTGCTGCGCCTGATGGGGCTTGCGCCCTTCGCGCTGCCGCCGGTGATCTCGGCCCTGGGGTTCATGATCTTCTGGATGAGCTTTGGCGGTTATGGCCAGATCTGGGCGACGATCATCTCGCATGCGGTCTTTCTGGTGACGCTGCCGCTTGTGACCATCTCGCTTGGTCTGCGCGGGATCGACCGGGCGCTGATCGAATCGGCGCGCGTCATGGGGGCCAGCCGTTGGGTGGTGATGCGCACGGTGATCGCGCCGCTGCTTCTGCCCTATATCGTTTCCGGTTACGCCTTCGCCTTCGTGCTGAGCCTGAACGAATATATCATCGCCTATATGGTCGCGGGCTTCACGGTCGAGACCCTGCCGGTGAAGATCTTCAATGCGCTGCGCTATGGCTATACGCCGATCCTCGCGGTGGTCTCGGTCCTGTTCGTGGCGCTTTCGGCACTGGTTTTCGGCCTGATCGGGGGCTTTGGCAATCTTCCCCGGCTGATGGGTGCCGAACGCAGCCAGCGGGGCTGAACCGGCGCGCACGCGCGCGCCCCGGGCAGATCTGGCGCGGGCGGGGCCTTGCGCTGCCCGGCCCTTAAGGCGCGGGTGGCTGTGCGCCGTCATATCCCAGACCCGCCGACAGGTTTTCAGCGGCGGCCCTGACGCCGGCTTCGATCTGTCGCGCCAGATCGGTATCGGGCACGAATGAGGATTCCGGCCCGGTGACGTTCAGCGCCGCCACCACACGCGCGCGATGATCGAAGACCGGTGCCGCGCAAGAGCCGATGCCGTGTTCATAATTGCCCGCGCTCCATGCGGTTCCGCGGGCACGGTCATGTGCGATCTGACTGGCCAGTGCCGCAAGGTCGGGCGCGGTCTTGCCGGTATGGATCGAAAGCTGCGCGCCCGCATAGCGGCGCTGAAGCTCCTCGGCGGGCAGCCATCCAAGCAACACCCGCCCGACCGTCGTGGCATGCGCGGGCAGGCGCGAGCCTTCGCGGATATTCGAGACGAGATGCGCGTTCGGCGCCTCGCGCAGCAGATAGATGATCTCGCGCCCGTCAAGAATGCCAAGATGCGACGAAAGCCCCAGATCCGCCGCCAGCCGCGCCATGATCGGCTGCGCCAGCCGCACCAGATCGCGCGATTTCAGCGCATCCGCCGCCAGCGTCAGCATGCCCGGCCCAAGCTGCCAGCTTGCGCCATCATCATCGGTTTCGATCATGCGTTCCGCCTCGAGCGTGTGCAGAAGTCGAATCAGGGTGGTGCGGTTCAGTCCCAGTTCGCGCGCCGTGGCGGCGGCGTTCCGGCAGCGCCCGCCGGATGCGATATGGCGCAGAAGCTTGAAGGCGCGCTCGACCGGAGGGACCGAATATTGTTTGGTATCCGAGGGTTGCGCGCCATGATCGCGCATGGCGACCG
>JAUNTV010000163.1 GCA_030538515.1 Paracoccus sp. (in: a-proteobacteria) | reverse complement strand
GGCTGATGCTGCGCGCCATGATTCAGGCCGCCAAGGCCGATGGCAAGATAGACGAGGCCGAAAAGACCCGCCTGATGAGCGAACTGGGCGAGCTTGACGAGGAAGAGCGCCAGTTCATCCGCGAGGAAATGGCCGCCCCCGTCGATGCCGAGGCCCTTGCCCGTCAGGTGCCCGAAGGGTTCGGCCCGCAGGTTTACCTGATGTCGCTGATGGCCATCGATTTCGACAGCCCCGAAGAGGCGCGCTACCTGCACCAGCTGGCGCAGGCGCTTGGCCTTCAGCCGCAGGTGGTCAACCAGATCCACGAACAGGTCGGTGCCCAGAATCTGTATAAATGAACGCCCCGGCCACAAATTTGTGACCGCCGGGAATTATGACGGCGCGGGGCCGTGCTGGACTATGGCCCGGCCCCGCGCCATTTTGGATATCTGATGACTTGACCCTTAAAAGGAGTGACCCATGCGCCAGCTGATCCTTGCCAGCCTGCTTGCCGCCGTTCCGGTGATCGGCTTCGCCGATGAGGCCGCCGAAAACGCCATCGAGGCCCGCGAGGGCTATATGAAAATGCTCGAAATCAATATGGGCACGCTTGCTGGCATGGCGCGCGGCACCATTGATTACGACCCCGAACTCGCCGCCACCGCAGGCAACAACCTGGATGCGCTTGGCCAATATGCCATGCTGGGCCTGTTCGCCGCAGGCAGCGGACCCCAGGACGGAGCCGATACCGATGCTTTGCCCTCGGTCTGGGAAAACAGCGCCGATTTCGCAGCCAAATATGCAGCCTATACCGAGGCAGCCGCCGGCGCGGGCGAGACCGCGGGCGCGGGGCAGGATGCGCTTGGCCCCCTGCTGCAACAACTGGGCGGAAGCTGCAAAGCCTGCCATGACGATTACCGCAAGCGGAACTGATTGATGGCTGAACGCCCGACCACGCATAAGGTCAGGCTGTGGGACCCGCTTTTGCGTGGGTTCCACTGGCTGCTGGCCGTTTTCGTCGTTGCCGCATGGTTGCTGGGGAAATACGGGCCATCTGGCAATATGACGCTGCATTTCTGGGCCGGCTACATGGTCACTTTCCTGCTGGCGTTCCGTCTGGTCTGGGGCTTTGTCGGCCCGCCGCCCGCGCGGTTTTCGCATTTCCTGCGCGGCCCCGGCACGGTGGCGGGCTATGCGCGCCATATGTTCATGCGCGAACCCAGCTACTGGCCCGGCCATAACCCGCTTGGCGCGCTGTCGGTGATTGCAATGCTGGCGCTGCTGGCCGCGCAGGTGCTGACCGGGATGATGTCCGAGGCCGAGAATTTCGTCGATGTCGGGCCACTGGCATCTTACGTCAGTGCGGCCACACGCAGTTCGGCCCGAAGCTTCCACTTCTTCGGTGCCGATCTGCTGCTGATCTTCGTGCTGCTGCATGTCGGCGTGATCCTGTTCTATCGCTTCTGGAAGCGCGAGGATCTGATCGGCCCGATGGTTCATGGCCGGAAAGAGGTGCGCGACGATCTCACGAAGCCGTGAGTTTCATCGAATCGTCACGTATGAGACCCTGATCGGGAGGCTGGCAGAGGGACCTGCCGCTTCCGCAGCCCTGACCGGCAACAGCATGAAAGGAGCACAGATGCCAAAACTCGGCGCGGCAATCGCCGCAGCGGCTTTGACACTTATCGCGCTTCCGGCCTCGGCCGATTGTTCGCGCAAGGCTCTGGATCGGACAGCAACGTCAGGTCCGGTCATCCTGTCGCCGCAAAGCAACAGTTAGTCAGATCGAACCGCCCATATGGCGCGGAAACAGGTTCCGAAGGGAACATGAAGGGGGCGCTTTCAGCGGCCCCCTTTCATTTGGCAGAGATCGCATCTCAGGGCAGAGCTGCCCGAAAAACGCCCGCCCTGCCGGCTTCTTCTGTGCCCGAATGCTCATGACATGACCGCCCGGCCAATGGGGCGATGCCGGATGCCTCCGGCGGGGATATTTAAGGACAGAAGAAGCACGGTTTTCTCTTGTCCTTAAATATCCCCGCCGGAGGCATGCGAACCTGGAAAGAGGCGACGCGGGCGGCTATCGGGTCGCGGCCTCGTTGAACTTGTTGTCACGCGGAAAGCCGCGCGGGGCCATGCGCCCGGCGCTGGCGCGCCTGGCCAACCATTCGCCGAGATCCGGCTCAGATCTTGTGCGCCCGCCGCTTTCGAGCCAGCGCAGCCCGTCCGAGAGCGTCAGACAGATCGCATCCGACAGCCCGCCATCCTTGAATTTCTGCAAACGCACGCCCTTGCCGCGTGCCATTTCCGGCAGTTCATCCAGCGCGAAAACCAGCATCTTGCGGTTCTCGCCCACGGTGGCGACGTGATCGCCCGTAACGACGCGGCACAAAAGCGCATCCCCGTTCAGCACCTGCTTGCCGGATTTGGTCTGCGCCAGAATATCCGCGCTGCCGACCACGAACCCGTCCCCGGCTTTCGAGGCGACCAGATATTTCACCCCCTCGCGCCAGGGGAAAAGATCGACGATCGCGGCGTCATTGGGCAGGTCGACCATCAGGCGCACCGGCTCGCCCAGGCCCCGCCCGCCAGGCAGGTCATTGGCCGCCAGCGTATAGAAGCGCCCGTTCGAGCCGAAGATCATCAGCTTGTCGGTCGTTTCGGCGTGAAGCGCCATGAACGGGCCATCGCCATCGCGGAATTTCACCTCTGCATCCAGCGGCTGATGGCCTTTCATCGCCCTGATCCAGCCCATTTTCGACAGGATCACGGTAACGGGTTCGCGTTCGATCATCGCATCCATATCAATGGGTTGCAGATCGATGGCCGCCGAGATTCCGGTGCGCCGCGCGCCGCCCTCGGCCGATTTTCCGAACTGGCCGCGCACCTCGCGCAATTCCTGCGCGATCCGCGCCCATTGCAGGCCGGCATCGCCGACAAGGGCGCGAAGGCCTTCCTGTTCACCCAGCAGCGCATCGCGTTCGGCGCGAAGCTCCATCTCTTCGAGCTTGCGCAGCGCGCGCAGGCGCATGTTCAGGATCGCCTCGGCCTGCATCTCGGTCAGACAGGTGCCGCCGCCCCAGTCCTCGGCCAGAAGCCCGGCCTTGGGATCGTCATGATTGCGGATGATCTCGATTACGCGGTCAAGGTTGAGATAGGCGATGATATAGCCTTCCAGCACCTCAAGCCGGGCCGCGATCTTGCCAAGCCGGAAGTTCGAGCGCCGCAGAAGTACGTCCTGGCGATGATCGAGAAAGGCGCGCAGCACTTCCTTGAGCGAACACACCTTCGGCACCCGCCCGTCGATCAACACGTTCATGTTCATGCCGAAGCGGATTTCCAGATCCGAGACGCGAAACAGCGCCGCCATGAGCTGCGCGGGATCGACGCTGCGGGACTTCGGTTCCAGCACGATGCGGATATCCTCGGCGGATTCGTCGCGCACATCGGCAAGGATCGGCATCTTCTTGGTCTGGATCAACTCGGCCAGCCGCTCGATCAGCTTGGATTTCTGCACCTGATAGGGGATTTCGGTGACGATGATCTGCCACATGCCCCGGCCCAGGTCCTCTTGCTGCCAGCGCGCGCGAAGCCGCAGGCTGCCGCGCCCGGTGCGGTAGACCTCGGCCAGCGTATCGGCATCCTCGACCAGCACGCCGCCGGTGGGGAAATCGGGGCCGGCCACGAAATTCAGCAGCGTATCGTCGCGCGCATCCGGCGTCTTGATCAGATGCAGGCAGGCGTCGATCACCTCATGCAGATTATGCGGCGGGATATTCGTGGCCATGCCCACCGCAATCCCCGATGAGCCGTTGCACAGCAGGTTCGGGAAGGCCGCGGGCAGCACCACCGGTTCGGTCAGGGTGCCGTCGTAATTGGGCCGGAACTCGACCGAATCCTCGGCCAGCCCGACCATCAGCGCATCGCCCGGATGGGCAAGGCGGGCTTCCGTATAGCGAGAGGCCGCGGGGCTGTCGCCGTCGATATTGCCGAAATTCCCCTGTCCGTTCACCAGCGGGTAGCGCATGGCGAAATCCTGCGCCAGTCGCGCCATGGCGTCATAGATCGCGGAATCGCCATGCGGGTGATAATTGCCCATCACATCGCCCGAGATCTTCGCCGATTTGCGGAACGGCCCGTTGGGCGCCAGTCGCAGTTCGCGCATCGCGTAAAGGATGCGCCGGTGAACGGGCTTGAGCCCGTCGCGGGCATCGGGCAGCGCGCGGTTCATGATGGTCGAGAGCGCATAGGTCAGGTAACGCTCGCCAATGGCGCGCGAAAGCGGTTCGCTGCTCAGGTTTTCGGGGTCGTTGGGGGGCAGATCATCGGACATGGCATGGATTTATGCCGCCGCCCCGGCCCGGTCCAGCCGGAAATTGCATGCGCCCCGAAAACCGCCGGAACACATGGCTTGTCAGTGACGTTGTGACACCGTATCGCGGGGGGAACGCGCAGGAATGGCGGGCAGGCGGGGTTTATGGTCAAGCTGATTTTCATGACTTTGCTGGCATTCACGGCCGTGCTGATGATTTTTGGCGAGGGCGACGGTCGCAAGCCCGTCCAGCCCCCCCCTCGCCCCGTTGCCGCAGCACCCGAGCCCGAACCCGGTCCCGCGCCAGAGGCCGAACCCGCACCCGAGGCCCCGACCGAACCCGTCGCCCAGACCCCGGAGCGTCAGCGCCAGTTCCCCGGCCCCGCGCTGCGCCCCTCGCCCGAATATGCGGGGCAGGAGCCGCCACCGCCCGCCGAGGATCTGGCCGATGCGGGCACCGACAGGCTTTACGTCACCGGCAACTCGGTGAATTTCCGCGCCGGGCCCACCACATCGGATGCGGTCGTGGGCCGGCTGACGCGCGGTCAGGCCGTCACCGCCGTCTCCGCGCCAACAGGCGATTGGGTCCATATCCGCGACGCCGAGGGGCGCACGGGCTATATGTCAGCGCAATTCCTGTCGTCCAGCCGGCCATAAGCCCGCATCCGGTCAGCACCGCGCGGCTTTTCCATACCCCGGAGCCTCAGCGCAGCCCTGCCAGAGAAGCGCGATGACAGGACCCACCGGCAGGGCGGGATCGCATGCCGCAAATACGCGTAGGTCACATATGATCCATATGCGATCGCTTTCAAATAGCGACCAATCGGCGCAGCGCCGGCAATGGGCGTTCTTCTGTATTTATTATCGGGGCGGGGTTGCGGCGCTTCTGACTGTCAAAAACCGCGCATCCACATAAGGAAAGCAGCCAGCCGGCGTGTCGCCTGTATTTTTCGGCCCATATGGAAAAACGGGGCAGGCAGCAGGCTAAAGCGCCCTGACCAGAGCGGCGAAATGCTCGCCCCGTTTTTCGAAATTGGGGTATTGATCGAAGCTGGCGGCGGCGGGGGCCAGAAGGACGGTTTCGCCCGGCTCGGCCTCGGCATGGGCGCGGGCAAGGGCCTCGTCCATGGTGGCGAAGACCTCATGCGGGGTCTCGGCCAGTTGCAGCGCGAAATCGCGCGCGGAATGGCCGATCAGATAGGCTTTCACCACATTCCCCAGATGCGGCAAAAGCGCCGCGATCCCGCCTTCCTTGCCAAGCCCGCCCGCGATCCAGCGGATGCGGGGGAAGGCCTGAAGCGCCTGTTCGGCGGCATCGGTATTGGTGGCCTTGCTGTCATTGACATAGCGCACGCCGTTCATCTCGCGCAGGGTCTGGCTGCGATGGGGAAGGCCCGCGAAGCTGCGGAAAGCCGCCTCGATCTCGCGCGGCGCGATGCCGACCGCGCGGCAGGCAGCGTAAGCGGCGCAGGCGTTCTGGTGATTATGCGCGCCCGGCAGGCCCGAAACCCCGCGCAGGTCGATCGAGGCCACCTGCCGGCCCTTGCGGAACTCGGCCAGAAAGCCCTTGCGCGCGAAGACCGACCAGCCGAACCCTTCCAGCTTCTGCCCCGATGAGATGCGGATCACCCGGTCGTCGCCCGGCCCCTGCCCCATTTGATTGGCAAGATAACGCCCGCCCATCTCATCCACGCCGATCACGCAGCGATCCGGGCCGCCTTCCGCGAAAAGCCGCCGCTTGGCCGCGAAATAGCCGCCGGGACCGCCGTGGCGATCCAGATGATCGGGCGAAAGATTGGTGAAAACCGCCACATCCGGGGTCAGCGCGCGGGCAAGGTCGGTCTGGTAGCTGCTGAGTTCGATCACCACCACCTCGGCGTCATGGGCGGGTTCAAGCGACAGCACGCCGGTGCCGATATTGCCGCCCATCTGCGCGGGCCGGCCCGCCGCTTGCAGGATGTGATGGATCAGCGCGGTGGTCGTCGATTTCCCGTTCGAGCCGGTGACGGTGATCACGCGCGGCATCACGTCGAAATCGTCCCAATCCGGGGTGG
>JAUNTV010000162.1 GCA_030538515.1 Paracoccus sp. (in: a-proteobacteria) | reverse complement strand
TGCTGGAATGCGTCGGCATGGCCGAATCCATGGCGCAGGCGCAGGGCGTCTGCCGTCCGGGCGGCACCATCGGCTATGTCGGCGTGCCGCATGGGGTCAGCTTTGACGGGCAGCAGCTGTTCTTCAGACAGCAGCGGATGCTTGGCGGTCCGGCCCCGGTGCGCCGCTTCCTGCCTGACCTGATGGCCCGCGTGCTGGACCGCAAGATCCAGCCCGGCAAGGTCTTCGACCTGATCCTGCCGCTGGATCAGGTGGCCGAGGGCTACAAGGCCATGGACGAACGCCGCGCCATCAAGACGATGCTGACGGTGGAATGACCGCATATTCCGGTGCCGGTGCCCGATCATGCGCCAGCCACAAGCAGGAACCCCGCATCCGGCGGCGTCCATTACCGCCTGATCCTGCAAGACATGGCCTTCGCGGCCGCTTTCGTCTGGCGCGCCCCGAATGCGCAAATCGCCGGCCCGTTCATTCTCGAACGCGGTCAGGAACGCGGCGGTCCTGATGCCCTGCGCGAATGGCTTGCAGAAATTCCGGCCCCTGTGCCGCCGCCACAAACGCAAGCAGAGCTTGCCTGAAAAGCCGGGCCCGGGGCTTTGTCAACGGTTCGTGCTCGGCGCGGTCCCGATTGTGATCGGCCAACCGCTTGACCGTGCCAGGGGGTTTCCCAAACTGCCGTCAAGCGAAAGGAGACCTCATGCCCGACCGACGCCATTTCCTGACCCTGACCGCCGCCGCTCTGGCCGCGCCGATGCTGGCCCGCGCACAGGGGATGGCGCAAGGGATTGACGCGGCAGCCGCGCGGATGGATCAACTGCGCGCATTGGTCGTGCATCAGAACGGGCAGCGCGCCTTTGCGCAGGCGTTTCGTGGCCCCGCCGTGGACCGCCCGGCGAATGTGAAATCGGTGTCGAAAACCATTCTGGCACTGCTGACCGGCATCGCCATTGACCGCGGCGTGATCCGGGGCGTCGATCAGCTGGTGCTGCCGATCCTTGGCCATTCAGGCTTCGGCGATGCCCGCGACCGGCTGAGCATCGGCAATCTGCTGACCATGCAGACCGGGCTGGCCAGCACCTCGGGCGGCAATTACGGGGCCTGGGTCAGCAGCCGCGACTGGGTCGAAAGCGCGCTTGCCCGCCCCGAGGGCCAGCCGGGCGGGCGGTTCATCTATTCGACCGGCGGCTGGCATGTGCTGGGTGCTGCGCTTGCGCGGGCCTCGGGGCAAAGCCTGCACCGGCTGGCGCAGGACTGGCTGGCCGCGCCGCTGGATATCCGCATCCCGCCATGGATCGCCGACCCGCAAGGCCGCTTTCTGGGCGGCAATGACATGGCGATCAGCCCGCTTGGCCTTGCGCGCATCGGGGACATGGTGCTGGCAGGCGGGCGCGCCGGGGATCGGCAGGTGGTCAGCCGCGACTGGATCACGCAGTCATGGCAATCACGCACGCGCTCACCCTTTTCGGGCGATAATTACGGCTATGGCTGGTTCCTGACCCGCTATGGCGGGCAGTCCGGCTATTACGCGCGGGGCTATGGCGGGCAGATGCTGGCGCTGATCCCGGCGCGGGGGCTGTCGGTCGCGATCACCTCGGACCCCGACCGCCCGGCACGCGGCGACGGCTATTTCGGAGAGCTGCGCCGTCTGGTCGATCAGATCGCGGCGCAGGCATAGGCGGGTTGCGCAGCCATCAGCCGGCTTTTTGCTGTTGCGGTCAAAGCATTGGATCTACGGGGCTGTCTTACCCTCAATCACCTGGCGAATGCGAAACACAAGGCCGGGCTGTCGAGCCGCGCACGATCAGGGAAAAATCTACCTTCTGGTGCCGCAAGGGGGATTCGCCCGCCAGAAGATCAACCAGATAGGTTCCGGCGCGCACCCAGATTTCATTCGTCGGCATGTGGATCGTGGTCAGGCTTGGCTCAAGATGGCGGCTCCATTCCAGATCGTCGAACCCGGCGACCGACAGTTGATCCGGGATGAGGATGCCCTGTTTGATCGCCGTCATCATGACGCCATAGGCAATGACGTCATTGCCGCAGATCACCGCAGACGGTCGCTTATCCGCAGCAAGCAGCGCGCGTGCGGCATGGGCCGCATCATCCAGCGTATAGGGCACATAGAGAATGCTGCCCTCGGGCGGGGTTGCGCCATGGTCCGCCAGCCCCTCCAGCACGCCATGCAGACGGGCCTGCGCGCGGTCGTTGTTCTGCTGGCGCGCGGCGACGACGGCGATGTGGCGATGGCCCAAGCCGGCAATGTATCGTGCAAGAACCCGCCCCGCCTCGGCATTGTCCGGCCCGATCGAAGGATAGGGCTTTCCGGGCTCGAAGACGCCGACGTTCACGAATGGAATTGCCTTTGTTGCAAGCAGGCGTCTTAATTCGGGGTGGCGCTCGTCGCCGCGCAGGATCAGCGCATCGATGCCGCGTTCGATCAGGTTGCGCGCCTGCTGCAACTCTGTCCCCAGATCGTATTGGTTGGTCGCAAGCAGCAGAAGATAGTTGTGCTGCGCCAGAAATCCCTGAAGCGCCTGAATGCCTTGCGCGAACATGGCATTATCGACCGTAGGGATGATAGCCCCGATCGTGCGGGTCCGACGGGACGACAGCGCCCGTGCCCCCGCATGAGGAATGTAACCGATTTCCTGAACCACCCGCAGGATTCGTTCGCGCAATTCGTGGCTGACGCTTTCGGGCTTGTTCAGCACGCGCGAAACGGTCGCGGTCGAAACGGCGGCATGACGGGCAACATCCCTTATGCCTACTTGCTTGTTGTATAAATTTTTTCCTTCGTCATCCGGGCTATACATGGCGCAATACTCCTTGTGACCATTATCGGGGAAACGCCAAAATTCACAAGACACGGCTGAACATGGTTGACGAATCTGACGCGGCCAGATATGTAACCGGTTACAAGCCGTTTGGGAGGACGGCGGACTTCGGAGGAGGAACGAATGTCCAAAAGATCACGACATCTGGCGCTGGCCCTGCTTATGGTTTCGGCCACGACAGCCGGGGCGCAAGATTTCAATTGGCGCGCCCATGAAGGGGAAACGGTGCGCTTTCTGGCCAACAGCAACCCCATAGGAAAGCTGCTGTCCGATCATGAGGCCGAATTCGAAGCGCTGACGGGCATCAATCTTGTGATCGACAGCTATCAGGAACAGCAGATGCGGCAGCGCCTGATGACGGTGATGAACGCGCGCAGCGACGAGATGGATGTCTTCATGACCCTTCCCTCTCGCGAGGGGATGCAGTTCGCTGCGGCGGGCTGGTATCGCGACCTGATGCCCTATCTGGAAAATGCCGCGCCTGATTATGATGCGGACGGCTTTGCGCCCTCGCTGATCGAGGCATCGACCTTCGACGGCAAGCTTGTCGGCGTGCCGCTGAATATCGAGGGGCCGCTGCTGTATTATCGGACCGATATTTTTCAGGAATGCGGGCTGGACGCCCCCGCCTCGCTTGAGGACATCCGCGCCGCCGCCGAAACGCTGAAGGAATGCAGCGATGTGACGCCATTCGCTTCGCGCGGGCTGGCGGCGGCGACGCCCTATACCTTTTCGGCCTTCATGCACAACATGGGGGGCGAATATATGGTGAACGGCGAATCGGCCATGTGCTCGCAGCCGGTCAAGGATGCGATCGCGCTTTATGCGGGGCTGCTTCAGGATTATGGGCCGCCGGGCGTCGTCAACTACAGCTTTCAGCAGTTGACCGCGCTTTACCGCGCTGGACGTTCCGCGATGTCCTTTGAGTCCTCGAACGAGCTTTCGGGGGTCATGGAAGGCGGCGACCGGCTGGGGGATACGGCCATCATCCCGTTGCCCGCCGGGCCGGGCGGATCGCATCCGACGGTCATCGGCTGGTCTCTGGCGATTTCGGGGAATGCCGCCAATCCCGATGCGGCATGGTATTTCCTGCAATGGGCAAGCAGCCCCGGGATGCAGGAAAAATTCGCCCTGGCAGGCATCGCCCCGCCGCGCGCCGCCGTTTCGGAAGCCCCGGAATACAAGGCATGGCTGGAGGAAAGCCCCGTTCGCAAGCAGTGGCAGCAGGCGCTGACCGTGCTTGCCGAAACCGGCACGTCCGAGATTGGCCTTCCCATCAACGGCAATCCTGAATCCCGCGAATATATCGGCCAGGCCGTGGGTGAGGTGCTGTTGGGCGGCAATGTCGATGATGCCTGCGCCAAGGCGGATATCGCGCTGAACGAGTTGATCACGCGCGAATAAGGCTGTCTGGCGGGCGTTCTTCGCCCGCCATAACTCTCTCCGGGGGGGATCAAGAAAGCCATGCCCGTGCCAGCACGCTCTTCCGGCCCCGGTTGCATCATGATGACGGGCGATCCCGCCATGGCCGGCCTGAAAGCCGTGATCATGTCCCTGCCTGGCGGTTTGCGCAGATATGTGCCGGACATCACCGCAGCTTTCACCCTTGCCGGATCTGCGCCCGCCCCAACCAGCCGCACCGGCGGCCATCGCCCGGACAGGGAATTCAACCCTGACGCGTTTCGCCGGGTCATCGACGTGATCGACCCGGATTGCGTCACCGGGCGCAGCCCTGACGATAGCGGCTTTCCGATGGCGCAAAGGGGGGCAAAGGCATGAAGGTCAACCCTGAACATCGTCGGCAGATGTCTATCATGTCGATGCCGGCGTTGATCTTTACCTTGGGCATGATCGCCTTTCCCCTGATCTATACGGTCTGGATGAGCTTTCAGGCCTATTCCTCGACCGGGCAGGTCATCGGCTGGGGGACGCAGAACTATGCGCGCATGATCGCGGACGACCAGTTCTGGAACGGTATCTGGATCACCGTCTATCTTTATGTGCTGTCGCTGGCATTGCAGATGGTGTTCGGCACGCTGCTGGCGCTGCTGCTGTTTCGCGCGACACGTCTGCCGGGGATCGTGAGGTCCTTGTTCATATCGCCCTTCATGATGCCGCCGGTGGTGGCGGGGATGATGTGGCTGGTCATCCTTGACCCGTCGCTGGGGGTGGCCAACTGGCTTCTGACGTCGCTGGGCCTGCCGCCCTCGGCGTGGCTGGCATCACCTGCTGTGGTGGTGCCGACATTGGCGATGATCGACAGCTGGCAATGGGCCCCCTATGTCGCGCTGATCGTTCTGGGCGGGCTGCAATCCTTGCCCCCTTCCGTCTATGAGGCGGCCGAGATCGACGGCGCGCCCCCGCACAAGGTGTTCTGGCGCATCACGCTGCCGCTTCTGCTGCCGACGCTGGTAACGGCGATGGTGCTGCGTTCGGTTGATCTGCTGCGGTTCTTCGACCTGATCTATATCACGACCCAGGGCGGCCCCGCGAACCATTCGATGACGCTGAACATCTATGGTTTCCGCACCGGGTTCGAGTTCTTCCAACTGGGTTATTCAAGTGCGCTGATGGTCACGCTTTCGGTGCTGGTGCTGGGCGCCGTCGTCGCACTGAACCGGCTGCGTGCCGCGGTGGAGTGGTAGCATGACAAACAGACCTTCCGCGAACCGCTGGCTGGACTGGGTGAACTTCGTGCTTCTGGTCGTGGCGGGCATCATCGTGATGACACCGACGGTCTGGATGGTGCTGTCGTCCTTCAAGCCCTCTCACGAGGTGACGGCATTCCCGCCCAGGCTGATCTTCGAACCCACGCTGGAAAACTATGCGACGCTGAATCGCACCGTGCCTTTCGGGCAATATACGCTGAATTCGATGATCGTGACGGTGGGATCGACGGTGCTGGGGTTGCTTCTGGGCGCGCCGGCGGCCTTTGTCGCGTCATGGACGCGCATCACATGGCCGGCCGTCGTCACGCTGATGGCGCGGATGGCGCCCGGAACGCTGTTCCTTCTGCCCTGGTATGTGATGTTCCGGCAGGTGGACATGATCGGCAGCTACTGGGCGTTGATTCTGACCCATGCCGTCATCACCCTGCCCGTCGTGATCTGGGTGCTGTTGCCTTACTTCGACAATATCCCGCGCTCGATCTACGAGGCGGCGCAGGTCGACGGCTGCGCACCGATGCGGATATTCTGGCGGATCGCGCTGCCGCTGGTGTCATCGGGGCTGGCAGTATCGACAATCCTGGCCTTCGTGTTTTCGTGGAACTTCTTTCTGTTCTCGCTGGTGTTGTCCAACTCTGGCACCAAGACACTGATCGCCGCCTCCTTCAATTTCATCGGAGAGGGCTCGACCAATTGGGGCGGGCTGATGGCCGCGGCGACGATCATCGCGCTTCCCCCCCTTGTTCTGGCCGCGATCGTGCAACGCTGGCTGATTTCGGGGCTGACATTGGGGGCTGTGAAGGGATGACCATGACCAATGAGATGCAGGCGGCGGATTTTCCGGGTGAGGACAGGATCCGCATCATCACCCGGCCC
>JAUNTV010000161.1 GCA_030538515.1 Paracoccus sp. (in: a-proteobacteria) | reverse complement strand
AGGTGGCGCGCCAGTTGCGCCTGCGCGATCTGGCCGGGCTGATCGTCATCGACTTCATCGACATGGATGAGCGCAAGAACAACGCCGCCGTCGAAAAGCGCCTGAAAGATCGGCTGAAAACCGACCGGGCGCGGATTCAGGTCGGCAAGATCTCGGGCTTCGGCCTGCTGGAGATGTCGCGCCAACGGCTGCGTCCGGGGATGCTGGAATCGACCACGCAGCCCTGCGCGCATTGCCATGGCACCGGGCTGATCCGCTCGGATGACAGTCTTGCGCTGACCATCCTGCGCGCCATCGAGGAAGAGGGCACGCGCAAGCGCTCGCGCGAGGTGCTGGTGCGTGCGCCCGTCGCGGTGGCCAATTTCCTGATGAACGCCAAGCGCGAACATATCGCCATGATCGAGGCCCGCTACGGCATGGCCGTCCGGGTCGAGGCCGATCCCGCCCTGATCTCGCCCGATTTCGCGATCGAGAAGTTCAAGACCGCGACCCGGCTGGTGGTGGAAGCCGTCAATCCGGTGGTTTCGGTCAATGCCCAGTTGATGGCCGAGATCGATGATGATGACGACACCGATCTGCCCCCCGAGGAAGACGAGGCCGAGAGCGACGGCGAAGATGCCGCCGCTGACAGCGCTGATGCTGCGGATGAAGGCAATGGTCGCGGCAAGCGCCGCCGCCGCCGCCGTCGGCGGGGCGGCAAGGACCGCGCGGATGATGCCGGCAATGGCATCGAAAACGGGGATGAGGACAGCACCGGCGCGGCCCCTGATGCGGCGACGGATATGGCGGATATGGCGGATGCCCCTGCCGGGGCTGCTGAAGCGGCAACCGGGGCCGAAACCGAAGCTGAAATCGTGCCGGAAAAGCCCAAGGCCAGCCGCTCACGCAGCCGTTCGCGCCGCAAACCGGCCGCCGCCGCGCCCGAGGAAGCGGTTTCGGCTGATGAGCCGGCAGCCGTTGACGCCCCCGTCGAAGATCCCGCGCCGGCAAAGGCCGAAATCGTTGATCTGCGCGATACCACAGCGCCGGAACCGGCCCCCGCCGAGCCTCTCGGCGAAGCGCAGGAAGATCCCGCGCCCGAAGCCCCTAAGGCCGAAGCACCCACCGAAGCCGCCCCCGAGACTGCGACGGAACTCACGCAGCCGGAACCCGCCGATGACCAGCCCGCAGCCCCCAAACGGCGCGGCTGGTGGTCCATCGGCTAGCCACCCCGAAGGCACAGAAAAGGCCCGCCTCCACGGCGGGCCTTTTGCCTTTCAAGGGCCGGCAGCCCGCAAACCGGTCTGCTTTCTTCGTTCGCGGCGGCTGGCGCGGCAGCCCGGTTTTGGCGGTGATGCCAAGGGCAAACGGGCAGGAAATATCGCGAAATCTGTGCCCGGAGATACTTCCCCGAAACAGACAGCGGTTTTTCCTGAGCGATACCAGAGCCTTGGCATGGGCGCAGCGCTTGTCTATCCCGCGCCCCGATACCGCAGCGAAAGGGGCTTAACCGTCCTCTGTCATGCGGGTCTCGGCGATGACCGGGGTGATGCCGGTGGGGGGCAGCCCGCGCAGGATCGTCTCGCCGATGATGAAGCTCGGCGTGCCGCCGATCTGCAATTGCTGCGCCAGTTGGGCATTGGCGGCCAGCACATCGGTCACGGCATCACTGTCGAGTGCCGCAATCAGCGCATCGGCATCAAAGCCCATATCGGTGGCGATGGCATGCAGGCTTTCCGGGGTGATATTGCCGCGCATCTGATAGAAATGGTCGTGGACGCGCTTGTAGGCATCGGCGCCCTCAAGCTGCATGACGGCCGTGGCGAAGCGGGCGGCAAGGCGGCTTTCATCGCCCAGAACCGGCAGATCCTTGAAGATCACGCGGATATTGCTGTCATTGGCCAGGATATGTTCGACCTCGGGGAAGGCGCGCTGACAGACGCCGCAGCGATAGTCGATGAACTCGACCACGGTGACATCACCATCCGGATTGCCGCCCGACCAGCTGTGCCCATCATCATAGATCTGGTCCGAGAGCCGCGCGATCAGGGCGGCATCATTGGCGCTGGCTTCGGCCAGATGACGCTGTTCGAGCACGTTCATCACCTCGATCAGAATCTCGGGGTTCTCGATCAGGTAATCGCGCACGGCAGCCCCGAAGGCGGTCTTTTCACTTTCGTTCATGGCCGAGAGATCCAGCGCCATGACCGGCGTGGCGCTTAACATCAGGGCACAGATCAGCGTCTTCATGTCGGAACCTTTTGCAAAACTCGCCGGAGACTGGCCGGACTTGCCGCGATTGACAAGCCAAGCCTGCGTGATCCGCTTGACCGGGGATGCCCCTGCCGGGCATAGGCTTGCCTGAAAACCGAAAGCCTAAGGGAAAAGCAGTCATGCGCCAGTCAAGGCGGGGTCAGGTGGAACCCTTTATCGTCATGGATGTGATGGAGGCCGCCCGTCAGGCCGAAGCCGCGGGACGCCATATCATCCATATGGAGGTCGGCCAGCCCGCGACAGGCGCGCCCGGCCCCGCCCGTGCCAGCCTGAAGGCGCGGCTGGATGAACCGCTTGGCTATACCGTGGCGCTTGGCCTGCCGGAATTGCGGCGCGGGATCGCGGGGCTTTACCGCGACTGGTACGGGATCGATCTGGACCCGGCGCGCGTCATCGTCACGCCCGGCTCGTCGGGGGCCTTCATGCTGGCCTTTGCCGCCCTTTTCGATGCCGGCGACCGCGTGGCTCTGGGCGAGCCGGGCTATCCCAGCTACCGCCAGATCATGCGCGCCATGTCGCTGGAACCCGTCGGTATCCAGACCGCGCCCGAGGACCGCTATCAGCCGCGCGCGGGCGATATTCCCGCCGATGTGGCGGGGCTGATGCTGGCCTCGCCGGGCAATCCCTCGGGCACGATGCTGGGGCTTCAGGATTACCGCGCGCTGCTGACGCGGGCGGCTGAACTGGGCATCAGTGTGATCTCGGACGAGATCTATCACGGGCTGAGTTACGGCGCGCGCTGCCATTCCGCGCTTGAGATCAGCAATGACGTCTATGTCATTAATTCCTTTTCGAAATATTTCTCGATGACCGGCTGGCGCGTGGGCTGGATGGTGGTCCCTGAGGATCACGTCCGCACCATCGAGCGCATCGCCCAGAACATGTTCATCTGCCCCTCGCATGCGGCGCAGGTGGCGGCGCTGGCGGCGCTGGATGCGCGGGATGAATGCGAGGCCCTGCTGGCCGGATATGCCGAAAATCGCCGCCTGCTGCTGGATGCGCTGCCAAAGATGGGTTTCGACCGGATCGCCCCGCCAGAGGGGGCCTTCTATATCTATGCCGATATTTCGGGGATATCGCCAGACAGCGTTGCTTTTGCTTCGGAAATTCTGGAAAAGGCGGGCGTGGCAGTGACGCCGGGGCTGGATTTCGACCCGCTTCGGGGGCGCTCGACGCTGCGGTTTTCCTATGCGCGCAGCACCGAAGACATTACCGAAGGCATTGCCCGGCTGGCGCGTTTCATGGGGGCGCGCTAGATGCGGCTTCTTGCGGTTCTGCTGGCGCTGATTCTGCCCTTCGCGACCATGGCCGAGGAAGCCCCGCGCCTTGATCTGGCGGCATCAGGGATCACGGCAGAGGGCGGGGGGCTGGCGATCTCGCTGGCGCTCAGCAAGCCCGTGCCCTATCGGGTGATGCTGGTGGGCGCGCCGGAACGCCTGGTGATCGATCTGGACGGGCTTCTGCCGCCGGGCGATCTGGCGGGGATCGGGGGGGCTGCGCATCTGGCCGGGCTGCGCAGCGGCCCCTTTCGGATGGGCTGGCACCGGCTGGTTTTCGAACTGGGCGGGCCTTATGCGGTCACGCAGGCGGCCATGGGCACCGGCAGCGATACACGGCTGAATATCCGCCCTGTCCCGGCCGAGGAATTCGCCGGCAGCGCCAATGCCATGTCGGCGCTGTGGGATCTGCCCCAGCCGACAACGCCCGTGGTCGATCCGACGCGGCCCCGTCCCCTGCGCGTGGCGCTTGATCCCGGTCATGGCGGCATTGATGCCGGCGCGGTCGAGGGCGGGCTGCGCGAGGCCGATCTGATGCTGCAATTCGCCTTTGAGCTGACCGAGGCGCTGATCCGCGCGGGGTTCGAGGTGGTGCTGACACGCCGGCGTGACGAATTCATCGGGCTTGAGGCCCGCATGACCGAGGCCCGTGTCTCGAAGGCCGATCTTCTGATCTCGCTTCACGCCGATGCCCTGCCTGCCGGGCAGGCGGCGGGGGCGGCCATCTATGTCTGGAACAGTGCCGCCGATGACCGCGCGGCGCAGCAACTGGCGGCGCGCCATGACCGTGCCGATCTGGTGGCGGGGCTGGATCTGGCGGGCACGGACGATCTGATCGCGCTTGTGCTGATGGATATGGCGCGCGCCGATACCCAGCCCCGGTCCGAGGCACTGGCCCGGCATATCTCGACCGCGCTGGCGGTGGACGGGCTGGCGCTGCGCCGTCGCCCGGTCATGGGCGCGGCCTTCAGCGTGCTGAAATCGCCCGATATCCCCTCGGTCCTGGTAGAGCTTGGCTTTCTGACCGATCCCGGCGACCGGCAGAACCTGACCGATCCGGCATGGCGCGCGCGCATGGCCCATGCGCTGAGCAATGCCGTCACCGCATGGGCCGACGATGACCGCGAGCGGGCGGGATTGCGCCGACACTAGAAAAAACCGGCCATGACGGTTAGAATTCGCCCAAGGATGCTTTGACGGGGCCCCGGCTTTCCGTCTAAGACGCCCGCAAAACGCGCAAAAGGCAGGCCCGCTTGATCCGGTTCATTCTTTCTTTTCTGGGAAGCATCTTCTCATTCGTGGTGACCGGGGCGATCTTCGGGCTGCTGATTCTGGGGGGTGTGTTCTGGACCTTCTCGCGCGATCTGCCGAGCCATGAACAATTGTCGCAATATGCGCCGAAAACCATCAGCCGCGTCTATTCGGGCGAGGGCGAGCTGATCGACGAATTCGCGCAGGAGCGCCGCATTTTCGTGCCGGGCGAGGAAATCCCCGAACTGGTCAAGGAAGCCTTCGTCTCGGCCGAGGACAAGAATTTCTACCACCATCAGGGGTTCGATCCGCGCGGGATCGCCGCCGCCGCCTATGAGGCGGTGGCCTCGGGCGGGGCCAACCTGCGCGGTGCCTCGACCATTCCGCAGCAGGTGACCAAGAACATGCTGCTGTCCTCGGATCGCACGGTGGAACGCAAGGTGCGTGAACTGATCCTTGCCACGCGGCTGGTGCAGTCGCTGAGCAAGGACCAGATCCTTGAACTTTACCTGAACGAGATCTTTCTGGGCCAGAACAGCTACGGCGTGGCCGCCGCCGCCCAGACCTATTTCAACAAAACCCTGTCAGAGCTTGCCCCGCATGAGGCGGCGACGCTGGCATCCATGCCGCAGGCGCCAAGCCATTACCACCCGGTGCGCGCCAAGGAACGCCTGACCAGCAGGCGCAACTATGTGCTGCGCGAGATGTGGCAGAACGGCTATATCTCGGAAGCCACCTTCCGCGCTGAATCCGCGCTGCCGCTGCGTTCGGTCCAGAATGGCGATTTCCCGGCATTTTCCGAAAAGCTGCCGCCGCGCGACTATTTCACCGATGAGATCCGCCGCCAGCTTTCCCAGGAATTCGGGCAGGATGAATTCTTCGGCGGCGGGCTGACCATCCGCGCCACGGTCGAACCCGACATGCAGGCCGTCGCGGCAACCGCGCTGCGTCAGGCGCTGGAGGATTACGACCGCGGGCGCGGCATCTGGCATGGCGTGATCACGACCCTTCCCCCCGAGGTTCTGGGCGATGAAGCCGCATGGCGCGGCGCGCTTTTCGACATCAAGGAAGCCCCGCGCGATATTCCCGGCTGGATGCCCGCGGTGGTGCTGGCGCTGGAAGGCGGCAATGCCCGCATCGGGATCGAGGGGATCGAGGAAGCCGGAAACGGCCATTGGGTGCCCGCGCGCGATGCGCAATGGGCCCGCCCGCGTCTGCCCGATGGCCGGCTGGGGCCGAAAGCCACGGGCGCCGGCGATCTGGTCCAGCCCGGCGATGTGGTCATGGTGCGTGTCATGACCAATGACGCCGATGGCAGTTTCCTGCGGTGGACCTTGCGGCAAATCCCTGAAATTCAGGGCGGTTTCATGGCGATGGATGTCAATACCGGCCGCGTGATCGCCATGCAGGGCGGGTTTTCCTATCAAAGTTCGGTGTTCAACCGCGCCACGCAGGCCATGCGCCAGCCCGGTTCCAGCTTCAAGCCCTTCGTCTATGCGGCGGCGCTTGATACCGGCTATACCCCCGCCACCATCGTCGTGGACGAGGAAATCGCCATCAACACGCCCGCCGGTCTGTGGCGGCCTAAAAACGCCTCGAA
>JAUNTV010000160.1:5695-6401 GCA_030538515.1 Paracoccus sp. (in: a-proteobacteria) | reverse complement strand
AGGATTACCCCGGCGCGCGCATCCTGATCTGCGGCTCGCTTTATCTGGCCGGCCAGGTGCTGCGCGACAACGGCTAGGCGCAGCCCCGTTTCTGACGCCAGAGCGTGCCGGCAAAAGGCGCACAAGCCCCCTTCTGCCCCACCCGCATGCGCCCCCAAACCGCATATCTGTCTTTCCGGCCGCCATCCCGAAGCCCGCTTCCGGCTTCTTCTTTGTCTGAATGCTCAAAGCCCCGCCCCTCGGGATGCGGGGTGCCTGACGGATACCGCAGGCAGTGCCAGAAAGCGGCGAATCAACGGGTTATGGCGCCGCCGCCCCATCCTTGCCCCAGCCCGCATCCTGCATCTCGCGCAGGCGCGAGGCGGTGCGTTCGAACTCGAAACTGCCCTCGCCCTCGATATAAAGCTGTTCGGGCTCTGCCGCGGCCGAGGCGATGACGCGGGTTTTCGCCTCGTAAAGCGCGTCGATCAGGGTCACGAAACGTCGCGCCTCGTTGAAATTGGACGAGGAAAGCCTTGGGATATCATCGATCATCAGAAGATCGACCGCTTGCGCCAGCGCCAGATAATCCGCCGCCCCCAGGGGTCGCCCGCAAAGATCCCAGAAGCTGGCGCGCGCCATGCGGTCCAGATGCTGCGGCAGTTCGACCTTGCGGCCCTGCACCTCCAGCGTCAGGGGCGGCGTGCTGCGGCCCCCGGTCAGCTCA
>JAUNTV010000160.1:4996-5685 GCA_030538515.1 Paracoccus sp. (in: a-proteobacteria) | reverse complement strand
CGGCGCGGGTTTCGCGGCCCGGCGGGCTGAACCAGACCGGATCGCCCTGCCCCCGGCCCTGCCGGTGATCGCGCGGGCTGTCCAGCGTCAGCACCTGCATATGCGCATCGAGCAGCGCGATGAAGGGCAGGAAGCGCTGGCGGTTCAGCCCGTTCTTGTAAAGATCCTCGGGCGCGCGGTTCGAGGTGGTGACGATACACACCCCCCGCGCGAACAGGAATTCGAACAGCCGCCCGACGATCATCGCATCAGCGATATCGGTGATCTGCATCTCGTCGAAACACAGCAGGCGCAGCGTGTCGGCGACGGCCATGGCCACGGGGCGGATGGCATCGCGTTCGCCGCGCTGCCGGGCCTGATGCAGCCCGGCGTGGATTTCCTGCATGAAGGCATGGAAATGCACGCGCCGTTTGGCGGTGATCGGCGCGGCTTCGACAAGCAGGTCCATGAGCATGGACTTGCCGCGCCCCACCCCGCCCCAAAGGTAAAGCCCCGGCACCGGCGCATCTTGGGGCGAGGGCGCGAACCAGCCCCGCCAGCCGCGGCCCGCGACGCGCGGCGGCGCATCGGCCAACCTTGCGGCCAACGCATCCAGCGCCGGCAGGACCGCGCGTTGGGCGGCATCATCCTGAAGCTGCCCGGCAGCCACACGGGCATCGTAAAGCGCGGTTACAGTGACCATCAGGGGG
>JAUNTV010000160.1:0-4986 GCA_030538515.1 Paracoccus sp. (in: a-proteobacteria) | reverse complement strand
GAAGTTCTCGAAGGTGATGCCATCGGCGACGGCGCGGGCGGCGGCGGCCTGATCGGGGCTGCGGATGGTCCAGCACAACACCGGCACGCCGCGCGCTTTCAGCGCCGCGACCGCTGGATTGGCCAGATCCACCCAGTCATGCGAGATGAATTCCCCGCCGATCCGGTCGAAATCGGCAAGCGCGCCAAGCCGGGCGCGGGCCTTGTCATCCAGCATCGGCCAGTCGTCGCGCGCAAAAGCGCAGCTTGTCAGCCCGCGCGTGACGGCGGGGGCGGCGCGCCCGAAGGCGGCAACGGTATCGGGGTTGAAGGACATGATGGCAACCGGCCCGTCATAGCTTTCCAGAAGCGCGGCCACCCGGTCCTGAAGATCGCCGGTATTGCCGCCAAGCCTGCCATCCTGATCCTTGATCTCGATCAGAAGCGGCACCTGACCGGCGATGTCGCGCAGCGTCGCGGCCAGCGTCGGGATGGTTTCATCACTGCCGGCCAGCCGCATCCGGGCCAGATCATCCGGCCCCAGATCGCGGATATGGCCCCCTTCCCCGCACATGCGCATCAGATCATCGTCGTGAAACACCATCGGCGTGCCGTCGGCTGCCGGCTGGATGTCCAGTTCGATCCCGTAACCGGCACCGATCGCGGCGCGGAAGGCGGCGCGCGAATTCTCTGGCACGTCCGGCCCATGCAGCCCGCGATGGGCAAGGGGCAGGCGCATGAAATCGGGGTGAAGGGGCATCAGGCGATCTCGAAGATGGCTTCGATCTCGACCGCGACGCCACGCGGAAGGGCCGGGGCCGAGACGGCGGCGCGGGCGTGGCGGCCCGCATCGCCAAGCACCTCGACCATGAGGTCCGAGCAGCCGTTCACCACCTCGGGCTGATCGGTGAAATCGGGGGTCGAGTTCACGAAGGCGGTCAGCTTCACCAGCCGCCCGATCCGGTCGAGCGAGCCAAGCGCCGCGCGCGCCTGCGCCAGCAGGGCCAGCCCGCAATGGCGCGCGGCCAGGGTGCCCCCGGCCACGTTCATGTCATCGCCAAGCTTGCCCCGGATCAGCCCGTCAGGGCCGGCCGAAATCTGGCCCGAGACGAACAGAAGATTGCCCGAGATCTGCCAGGGCACGTAATTCGCCACCGGGGCAAGGGCTTCTGGAAGCTGGATATTCAGTTCGGCCAGCCGGGCGTCATGGGACATTTGCACTCTCCGCCATTGGAAATCGGGGCGATCCTAGGACGGATCGGCGGGTTTGTGAACGCCCTTCCGGTCCGCTTATCCGCGCAGGGGTTTCAGCGCACCGGCCCATTTCCCAAGCTCGGCGATCATGGCATCTGCGCTGTCCACGGCGATTTTCGGCGCATCGAAACGGCCGTCGCCGAGATGCTCGAACACCATCGGAACGGCAACCTGTTCAGGGATCGGCATGACCTTGAGCGTCGTCAGCACCGTTTTCGCCACCTGGACCGAGCGCAGCCCGCCCGAGACCCCGCCATAGGACACGAAACTGGCCGGTTTATAGCCCCATTCCAGCGCCAGATAATCGACCGCGTTGAAGAAGCCCGGGGGCGGCGCGAAATTATATTCCGGCAGCACGAAGACGAAAGCGTCCGAGCCGTCGACGATTTCCGCCCAACGCTTCGTATGATCCTTGGTGTATTTCTGCGCACGGGGGTGATTGGGCTCATCCAGAAGCGGCAGGTTGATCTCGGCCAGATCGGACAGGATCACCTGGGCGAAATCGCCGGGCTTTTCAGTCGCATGGCCGAAGAACCAGTCGGCGACGGGCTTGCCCACGCGGCCCGGACGGGTGCTGGTCAGAATGACGTTCAGTTTCATGGCGCGTTCCTTTGCTTCGCTGTCAGGCGCGAAGCTAGGTGTCGCGCCCGCCAAGGGCAAGTGCGTCAGGCAACCAGTTGTTCGGCCCGTTTCAGATCGACGCTGACAAGCTGGCTTACGCCCTGCTCAACCATGGTCACGCCGAAAAGCCGATCCATGCGCGACATGGTGACGGCATGGTGGGTGATGATCAGAAACCGCGTCTGCGTGCGCCGCGTCATCTCGTCCAAGAGGTCGCAGAAGCGGCTGACATTGGCGTCGTCAAGCGGGGCGTCAACCTCGTCCAGAACGCAGATCGGCGCGGGATTGGCCAGAAACACCGCGAAAATCAGCGCCAGCGCGGTCAAGGTCTGCTCACCCCCCGACAGAAGGGAAAGCGTGGCCAGCTTCTTGCCCGGCGGCTGGCACATGATTTCAAGCCCCGCATCCAGCGGATCATCGGATTCGACCAGCACAAGGCGCGCCTCGCCACCGCCGAAAAGATGCGTGAAAAGCGTCGTGAAACTGGCGTTCACGGCATCGAAAGCGGCCAGAAGGCGCTCTCTCCCCTCGCGGTTGAGGCCGGAGATCCCGGCGCGCAGCTTGGCGATGGCTTCCTGCAGATCGCCCTTCTCGCCCGCCAGCCGACCGCGTTCGTCTTCCAGTTCGCGCTTGTCCTCATCGGCGCGCAGATTGACCGGGCCAAGCGCGTCGCGGCTGGCGCGCAGCCGCGCGATCGTATCTTCAAGCGCAGAGACCGGGGCATCGCCGACCCCATCCCCAAGGCTGGCCAGAAGCGCCTGGGGCGCAAGTTCGGTTTCCTCATGAATGCGGGCACGGGCGGCGGCTTCACCATCACGCGCGGCTTCGGCGCGGGCCTCGCGGGCGGCGCGGGCTTCGCGCCCCTCAGAAGCGGCGCGTTCGGCATCGCGCTCTGCCATGGCGGCGTCGCGCAGGGCCTCATCGGCACCGGCAAGGGCGGCGCGCGCTTTCTCCAGCCGCGCAGCCCCGGCAGTTTCGGCAGCTTGCAGGCTGCCGCGTCTTTCGGCCAGAAGCGCGGGCTGAAGGCGGGCCTCGGACAGTTCGCCCTCGGCCGCCTGACGGCGCGCGTTCAGTTCCGCCGCGCGCGTGCCCGCCTGTTCCAGGCGCAGCTTCCAGCCCGAATCCTCCTTGGCGATTTCCTGAAGGCGGCGGGTGCGGGCATTGGCCTCTCGTTTCAACTCATCCAGCGCGCCGCGCCGGGTCATGGTGGCGATGCGCGCGGCCTCGACCCCGGTTTTCGCGGCCTCGACCGCAGCCGCAGCCGCGCCCCGGTCGGGAAGTGCCGCAAGCTGGCGCGCCGCTTCGGCCAGACGCGCACCGGCATCGCCGGCGTCGTCCCGGTGCCGCGCCAGTTCGGCGCGCGCCTGTTCGGCCCTGGCCCGCGCCATCGACAGATCGCTTTCCGCCCGCGTCAGCGCGCGCGCGGCATCCGAAAGCCGGCGCTCGGCCTCGCGCCGGGCCTCGCGGGCGGCTTTTTCTTCGGCACCGGCGGCACTCAGCGCCCCGCGCGCCGCATCATGGGCGGCAATCGCTTCGCTGGCACGGGCGGCGGCAAGGGCGGCGGCATCGCGCATTTCGGCAAGGCGGTTCACCTGTTCCAGATGGCGCGCGGCGGCGGATGGCGCTTCCCCGGGCAGGCTGACCAACCCGTCCCACCGCCACAGCCCGCCATCCTTCGTGACCACCACCTGACCGGGCCGAAGCGCCGGCTGCATGGCGCGCGCCGCATCCGCATCCGCCGCGATCCCGGTCTGGGACAGGCGGCGCGCCAGGGCGGCGGGGGCTTCGATCTGCGGGCCAAGGGGCGCAGCACCCGCAGGCAGCGCGGGGGGATCAGCGTAATCGGGCATGACCTGCCAGCCCGAGCCGCCATCGGCCAGCGGCACCGAAAGATCATCGCCCAAGGCCGCGCCAAGCGCCAGCTCATAGCCGCGCGCCACGCGCAACTGATCCAGAAGCGCCCGGCCCCCGCCGCCACCGCGCGCCACCAGCTTTTCCAGCGCCACCATCTCGGCGTTGAGCGCACCGGCTTCGCCCTCGATCTCGGCGCGGGCGGCACGGGCGGCGGCCTCGGTGGTTTCGGCACGGGCGCGGGCGGCTTCGGCATCCGTCAGACGTGTTTCGGCGACCTCAGCCGCGCCAAGCGCGGCCTGCTGCGCGGCCTCGGCCGCATCGAGGGCGGCCTGGGCGGAAACGCCGGTGGCATCGGCGCGGGCGGCGCTGGCTTCGGCTTCGGATGCGGCGCGGATGGCGCGGTCACGCATGGCCGTCAGGTCATTGACCAGACGTTCGGCGGATTGGGCCTGCGCGGCCAGCCGGGCCGATTCATCGGTCAGTTCGGCAAGCTTCGCTTCCAGCGCGCGCAGGGCCTCGGCGGCTTCGTCGGCGGCGCGGGTGGCGGTTTCGTGGCGCGCGTCATGGCCCTCGCCTGCCTTGTCGAGTTCGCGCTTTTCCCATGCCAGCCGCTCGACCACCTCGGCGGCATCGCGGTTCAACTGGCCCTCGCGGTCGATGTCGCGGGCAAGTTGCGCGATCCGGCCCTGAAGCGTGTCGATGGCGGCGGCGGCCCGCGCCTCGGCCTCATCCAGAGCCTCGCGGTCCATCACGGCGCGCGCAAGAACCGCGGCGGCGATCTGTTCTTCCTCGCGCAAGGGGGGAAGCGCGGCCTCTGCCCGCTCGCGCGCGCCAAGCGCACGCCGCGCGGCACCTTCGGCGGTGGCAGCGGCGGTGATCGCCTCGGTCAGCGCCAGGGCTGCGGCCTCGCGCGCCTGATCGGCCTCGGCCCAACGCCGATAAAGCAGCACGCCTTCGGCCTGACGCAGCGCCGCGCCGATCTCGCGGTATTTCGCCGCCGCCCGCGCCTGCCGGCTGAGCGAGGCCGCCTGCGCGGCAAGCTGATCCAGCGTATCATCGACGCGGGTCAGGTTCGTTTCCGCCCCGTTCAGCTTCAGTTCCGCCTCGTGCCGACGGGCATAAAGCCCCGAAATCCCGGCCGCTTCCTCAAGAATGCGCCGCCGCGCCTTGGGCTTGGCGTTGATCAGTTCGGAAATCTGCCCCTGCCGGACCAGAGCCGGCGAATGCGCCCCGGTCGAGGCATCCGCGAACAGCATCTGCACATCGCGGGCGCGGACCT
>JAUNTV010000159.1 GCA_030538515.1 Paracoccus sp. (in: a-proteobacteria) | reverse complement strand
AATGAATACAAAGAGTTCCTTCAAGTCATCTCGCCATGGGAACGGGAACATCTGCTGCTGAATGTCTAGCGCGCTGAAAATCGCGGGGGTGATCCTTGCCGGGATCTGCCTTGGCCTCGTGATTGCGGGCGTGGCGCTGTACCTGATCGTGGCACAGATCAAACGCGACGTGGCGCGCGCCTTCGCCCCTTCGGAGACGGCGGCGCAGGCCGCGGATGTCAGGCGCATCCATTTCCTGCAATCGGTCGATTTCGCCCAAGGCCCGGTGACGCTGGTTCTGGAAAGCAGTATCACCGGCGCGGACAGCATCGTGATCGACGATCAGGACCGGTTGCACGCCATGCGCCATAGCGCCAGCATCCCCGATCTGGGCATCGGCGGCGAGCGGCGGCTGATCACCGCCATGATCACCGGGCGCAAGATTTTCGACCGGGTGCCGGCCATCCGCATCTTCCAGAATGGCCGCCTGATCCGCGAAGAATTCTGCCTGCCGGATATTTGCAACAATGATCCCGAAACCCGCAAGGAGCTGGCACCGCTGGAAATGATCGCCTCGGGGCGGGTGGTCACGCATGCCGAATCCTACACCGATCACGATGCCTATCTGGCCGCCTACCAACGCGCGCTGGCCACCCCCGGCCGCCTGACATGGCTGCGCCCCGTTGCCGATGGCAAGACGCGCTGGCCGTTTTCCTTCGACATTCACCTGCCGCCCTTCGAAATCGCCGCAGCGCCGCCGCTCAGCGATGCGGCCCGCACCGAATGGCAGGCCTATGAACGCGATATCGAAGACGCGATCCGCGCGCGTATCGGTCCTGGCAGCGTCATCGCGCTTGGCCAGCCCATGCCGAATGAAATGCCGCTTCGGCGCGGCTGCCGTGCCGGACCGGGCATCGCCGGCTTCGCCCCGGACCGGACGATCATGGCCCTGACGGCCAGCGTCACCACCGATGCCACAGGCCGCGACCGGGCCATGGCCATCACCGACTGGTCCTTTCTGCCGCTGCGCCCGCCCCCTGCCCTGCCCGACGAGATTGCCGATCTGATCGCCTCGGGCCGGCTGTCGCCCGATTGCCTTGTGGACAGCACGGGCCAGCCCTTGCTGCGCGCCACCGCCATGGGCCCGGTCAGCCAGGAAAGATACCGCCTTGTCTGGGAAGAAGCCGTCCCGATGGAGCCTGCCGATGAACCTGCTTTTCTCGAATGACCGGCACGGGGCTTACCCGCCCTCGCTTTATGCCGATCAGGTGACACCCCTGCCCCCTTTCGCGCCGCTGACGGGCGAAACCCGCGCCGATGTCTGCGTGGTGGGCGGCGGCTATACCGGGCTTTCCGCTGCGCTGCATCTGGCGCGGGCAGGCTTCGATACGCTGCTGCTGGAAGCGCATCGGGTGGGCTTTGGTGCCTCGGGCCGCAATGGCGGGCAGCTTGGCTCTGGCCAGAGGCTGGGCGTCAAGGAACTGGAAAAGCTGGCCGGGCATGAGATCGCGCGGATGCTCTGGGACATGGCCGAGGATGCCAAACACCTGACCCGCGATCTCGCCGCGCATTCCGGCGTCGCGGTCCATGACGGCGTGGCCCATGCCTTCCGCACCCCCGCCGAACTGACCGAGGCCCGGCATGAGGCCGACCACCTCGCCCGCCATTACGCCTATGCACGGATCGAAAGCTTCACGCCCCAGACCTTCCACGACATCCTGCCCTCAAACGCCTATAAGGGCGGGGTGCTGGATCACGGCGCGGGCCATCTGAACCCGCTGGCGCTGGCGCTCGGCATGGCACAGCAGGCTGCAAGCTCCGGTGCGCGCATTCACGAGACGAGCCATGTCACCGCCATCGATTTCGCCACGAATGCGACAGGAAAATCGCGCGTTCTGACCGAAACGGGGCAGGTAAGCTGCGATCATGTCGTGCTGGCGGCGAATGGCTATCTGGGCAATCTGGTCCCGAAGGTCGCCGCCCGCGTCATGCCGATCAATAATTTCATCGCCGCGACCGCGCCGCTCGGCCCCCGCGCGGCCGAGGTGCTCACCCGCCCCATCGCCGTTCATGACACGAAATTCGTGGTGAACTACTGGCGGCTTGATGCGGAAGGTCGCCTGATCTTCGGGGGCGGCGAAAATGTCAGCTACCGCTTCCCGGCGGATATCGCGGCCAAGGTCCGCAAACCGCTGGCGCAGATCTATCCGTCGCTGGCCGACATCCCCTTCACCCATGCCTGGGGCGGCACACTGGCAATCACCATGAACCGGATGCCCTGCTTCATGCGCCCCGCCCCAAACGCGCTTTCCGCCAGCGGCTTTTCCGGCCATGGCGTAGCACTCGCGACCCTTGCCGGCAAACAGATGGCCAATGCCATCGCCGGGCAGGCGCGGGGTTTCGACACCATGGCAGCGCTCCCCTCCGCGCGCTTTCCGGGCGGACATTATCTGCGCTGGCCGCTGCTGGTCGCGGGGATGAGCTGGTATGCGCTGCGCGACCGTCTGGGGTTCTGAGCCTTGAGCAAGGCCGGGGCTCTGCCCCGGACCCCGAGGTATTTTCGCACCAAAGATAAGTAAAACCGGTTTCCACGTTGATCTGTCCGGGAATATCCCGGGGGTGCGGGGGCAGCGCCCCCGCGGCGCTCAGCCGAGGCGCGAGAATTCGATTTTCGGGCAGCGATCCTGAATGACGGTCATGCCTGCGGCTTCGGCGCGGGCGGCGGCCTCGGGCGCGGTCACGCCAAGCTGCATCCAGATCACCTTGAGCGCCGGCAGCACGCGAAGCGCCTCATCGACGATGGCGGGCACGGCCTCGGAGCGGCGGAAGATATCGATCATATCCACACGATCACGTTCGGGAATCGACGCAAGATCAGCATAGACGGTTTCATTCAGGATCGTTTCGCCGGCATGTCCGGGGTTGACGGGGATGATCCTGTAGCCCTGCGCTTGCAGGAAGCGCGCGACGCCCCAGCTTGGCCGGTCCTGTTTCGGCGAGAGACCCAGGACCGCGATGATGCGTGTCTGATCCTTGATCTGGCGAATGCGTTCGGCGTCGGTCATGGAATTCGCCTCCTTCCGGGGCATGGCGTCTCATGGAAAAAGCGCCCGGACCATAAGGCCGGGCGCAAGTCGCGGAACGAGGGACAGTGATCTAGACGCGGCCGTTCCGTGGCATCGCGCCTGTTCCCAGAATATGGCAAGTGATTCGAAAAAGCCAAGAGGCATCGCGTTTTCGTGATCCGGCGCGATCTATTCGTCAGCGTTGCCCTGAAGCCACATGTTTTTGGCCTTCATCAGCAATTCCCGCGGATTTTCGATCAGAATCCTGCGCCGGGCCTCGGACCTGACCAGATAGACCCGCTGCCCGATGGTCACGAACAGCTTCGGATCGCCGGGTTCGGTGCGTCCTTCGGACAGCGCCACCACGCAAAGCCCGTCGAAACCGGGCGTATAGGCGCGCGGATTCGCTTCAAAGAGCGCGCGGTTTTCCTCGGACGCGAAATGATATTGCTTGCCGCGCCATTCGGTCGAGATGCCGCTTTGCCCCGGCACGGCGGAATTGCGCGTCACATAGGCCACAGGGTCATAGCCGCCAAGCGCCCATTCCTGCGCGGAGACCGCAAGCGGCAGGGCAAGCGCCATGGCAAGAAGAAGGGGCTTCAGTCGGATCACGATCATATCTTGGCTTTCTGCCCTTCACACATGGCACCGGCCCGCCGCGCTGTCCATGATTCGACCCGCCGCTTCAAGGCGTTGTGAAACCTTGTGCTGCCGCATAAAGCGAGATCGCCGCCGCATTCGACACATTGAGCGAACCAAAGGCCCCCGCGAAGGGGATTTTCGCCAGATGGTCGCAGGTCTCGCGGGTCTTTTCGCGCAGGCCCGGCCCCTCGGCACCGAGCACCAGGCAGACGGGGCGACCGGAAAGCCCGTCAAGCACGCCTGCCAGCGTGGTCTCGGCCTCGCCGGCAAGGCCGATGATGGTGAAGCCGGCGGCTTTCAGGGTTTCCAGCGCTTCCGCCAGATTGCCGATGCGCAGATAGGGCTGGCGTTCCAGCGCGCCCGATGCCGTCTTGGCAAGCGCCCCGGTTTCGGGTGCGGTATGACGGGCGGGCGCGATGACGGCGCGCGCGCCGAAGACCTCGGCCGAGCGCAGGATGGCGCCGACATTATGCGGGTCCGTCACCCGGTCGAGCGCGACCACCAGCGGCAGGCCCGCACCCGACACCGCGATATCGCCCAGGCTGCCCCAGTTCAGGGGGCGCACCTCCAGCGCGCAGCCCTGATGCACGCTGTCGGGGGGCAGGCCGACCACCTTGTCGAAGACCCGCGCATCGGTGATTTCGGGCGTCATCCCGGCCACATTCCCCAGCCGCGCCAATGCGTTCTGCGTCACCACGAGGCGCAGTTTCTCGCGCGCGGGGTTGGCAAGGGCATCGCGCACCGCATGCAGCCCGAAAAGCCAGATCGTTTCCGCCGCCGAGGCTTTCTTCGCCCGTTCCTTGGCGATCACCCAATCGGGTTTGCGGTTCTTGCGCCCGTCCATGTCTTTCCCCTTTTCCTGCCGTTTTGCGTCATGACCCCCTTTGCGCGCAAGTCCAATGGCGAAATGGCCCAATTCCCGCTTGACGCCCCCTTCCTGCCCGCTTATTTCACCCCCCACGCCGAAGGCTCGGCGGGCGACGTGCTGCAAGGTGCGGCAGCGGACTGTAACTCCGCCGGGGAGACCCATGCCTGGTTCGATTCCAGGGTCGCCCACCACTTTCCCCGGTTTTCCCAGACGAACAGGCAAATCGCGGCGGAAGTGATGGCAAAGAAGTCCGACAAGATCACCCCCGATACGGATGAGAAGGCCGCGCGGCGCGCGAAGAATGCCGAAAACCGCGCCCGGCGAGAGGCCAATGCCGCCGCGCGTGAGGCGCGCAAGCGCAAGCCCGAAAAGCCCCGGCCCGAAAAGCCCACGCCGGTTCCCGCGACCGCCCCCCCCGATACGCCGCCTGCGCCGCTTGGCGCGGTCTCGCAGCGGTTCAACATTCTTCTGGTCGTGCAATCCGGGCGGCTGGAATATGAGGCCGCGCTTTTCGTCGAATCGCTGCGCCGGAATGCGCCTGACTGGCAAGGCCGGCTGATTCTGGCCGAACCGCGCGCCGAAGCGGCATGGGCTGGCCACCAGACTGCGATTTCCGCCCCTGCGCGCACGGTTCTGGAGGCACGCGGGGCCGATATCCGCCCCTTCTCCGCCCGGCATTTCGGGGCCTCTTATCCTTACGGCAACAAGATCGAGGCGCTCTCGGTCCTGCCCGAAGACGAGCCTTTCATCTTTTTCGACAGCGACACGCTGATCACCGGCCCGATTGACCGGATCGCCTTTGATTTCAGCCGCCCCTCGGCCTCGATGCGGCGTGAGGGAAGCTGGCCGAAGCCGCCGCTTTACGGGCCGGATTACAGCGATATCTGGCGCGCGCTTTACGACCGTTTCGGGCTGGATTTCGCCAGTTCGCAGGACGAGACCCAGCCGCATGAGCATTGGGAACGCTTCCTTTATTTCAACGCAGGCTGGTTCTTCGGCCCCGATCCGGCCGAATTCGGGCGGCGCTTCCTTGACTGGTCGCGCGCCGTTCTGGCCGAGCCGGGCGATGTGCTTGCCGCGCAGGAACTGGACCCGTGGCTGGATCAGGTGGTGCTGCCCCTGGTCATTCACAGCCTTGGCGGCGGACGGCCCGGCCCGGCGCTTGCGGGGCTGGACGGCGCGCTAAGCTGCCACTGGCGCAAGCTGCCGCTGCTTTACGCGCGCGAAAGCGATCTGGTGGTCGACGCGCTTGAGACAGCCGCGGAACCCCTTGATATAAAGGCGCTGCTGTCAGGTTGGGAGCCTGCGCAGCGGCTGATCTATCAGCGCCATGGCCGCAACGCGCTGCGCCCGGCCATCGACCGCGCCAACCTGCCCCGGTTCGAGCAGCCCCTGCGCCAGCAGATCAGGCGGCTTGGCTGGTGGCTGGTCTGAGGCCGCGCAAAAAGGCCCCGGCAAGCGGGGCCTTTCCGGGTCAGCTTCGCTTGCTCAGCGCCGCATCGCAACGCGCGCAGGTGCCCGGATGGGCGTGGCTGCCGACATCGGGCAGGATCTTCCAGCAGCGTTGACATTTCTCGCCCTCGGCTGCCTCAAAGACCACGCCGACACCTTCGATATCGGGCATGCGGAAGGCCTCGGGCGGGATCGGGTCCGGGGTCAGCACCAGATCCGACGTGATGCATACATCCGCGAAATCGACTGATTTCAATGCCTTGAACATCTCGTCATTGCGGATATGGACGATGGGCGCGGCCTCCAGGCTGGCACCGATGGTCTTGTCGGCGCGCTTCACCTCAAGCGCTGCCGTCACGGCACGACGCGCGCGGCGCACGCCATCCCATTTCGCGGCCAGGGGTTCATTCAGCCAATCGGCGGGCGTGACGGGGAAGTCATGCAGGTGGATGCTGTCATCTTCGGACGGGAAGCGCGCCAGCCACACATCTTCCA
>JAUNTV010000158.1:6014-6549 GCA_030538515.1 Paracoccus sp. (in: a-proteobacteria) | reverse complement strand
CAGCCCCTTGACCATGCCCACCAGCACCGGAAAGAAGCTGAGCCAGGCCGAAATCATCGCCTTGGGCAGAAGCCCGGTCACGCCCAGACTGTTCATCACCACGATCACCATGGGCGCGATGGCAAGGATCGGCACGGTCTGGCTGGCCACCGCCCAGGGCATGACCGACTGGTCCATGGCCCGGCTGTGCACGATCCCCACCGCCAGCAGCACGCCCGCCGCCGTGCCGATGGCAAAGCCCGCCAGCGTGGCCGACAGCGTGATCCATGCGTGCCACACAAGGCTGCGGCGCGAGGTGATCTTCTGCCCGAAAAGCCCATCCCACAGCCCCTGCGCCACCTGATGGGGGGCGGGCAGAACGGGGCGGTCCTGCGTCATGGTGTTGTGGAAAAGCGCCGGAAAGTCCGGCTCGATGCCCGCGCGGGCGAGCTGCTGTCCGGCCCAGTTCAGGTTCAGCGCGAAGGCCGCGACATACCAGATCAGGATGATGGCCAGCAGCACGCTGAGAACGGGAAGGATACGGTTCATGCCCGGC
>JAUNTV010000158.1:0-6004 GCA_030538515.1 Paracoccus sp. (in: a-proteobacteria) | reverse complement strand
GTCGCTTGCTTCCAGCGGTATTCGACATCCGGCAGCCCTTCGTCATTCTCGCCCTCGGTGCGCTGCCCCTCGCGAAACCCTGCGCGCAGATAGAAGCGGCGCGCCCCTTCATTGGCCTGACAGGTCCACAGCGACAGGCGCGCCCGGCCCCGTCTGGCCGCCGCCATCAGCACCGTGCCGATCCCGTTCCCCGGTGCCGCCACATAAAATGAGGTGATTTCGGCGCGGCTCTCATCGACGGCCAGAAAGCCCACGACCCGGCCCCGCTGTTCGGCGATCAGCATAGTATCGCGGTACCACGCCTCGATCACCTTGGGCGCGGCACGCAGAACGATGGGGGCAGCCGCGTCGTCAATCATAGCTGTGGCCCTCGCGCAGCCCCTCGCGGACCTCATGGGCGATGGCGATGAATTCGGGCGTGTCGCGGATTTCCAGCGGGCGGTGGCGCGGCAGCGGGCTTTCGATCACCCGTGTGATCCGCCCCGGACGCGGCGACATGACGACGATCTTCGTGGACAGATAGACCGCCTCGGGGATGGAATGGGTGACGAAAGCGATGGTCTTGCCGGTCCGCGCCCAAAGGTCCAGAAGCGCCTCGTTCAGGCGGTCGCGCACGATTTCGTCAAGCGCGCCGAAGGGTTCGTCCATCAGCAGGATATCGGCGTCGAAGGACAGCGCGCGCGCGATGCTGGCGCGCTGCTGCATGCCGCCCGAAAGCTGCCACGGATATTTGCCGCCGAAACCCGCCAGATCGACCAGTTCCAGAACGCGGGCCACACGGGCGGCGCGGTCGGCTTTGGGAAAACCCATGATCTCAAGGGGAAGCGCGATATTCTTCGCAATCGTGCGCCATGGGTAAAGCCCCGGCGCCTGAAAGACATAGCCGTAAGCGCGCGCACGCCGCGCCGCGTCCGGGGTCATGCCATTGACCCGCATCTCGCCCCCGGTCGGGGTCTCAAGGGCGGCGATGGTGCGCAAAAGCGTGGTCTTGCCGCAGCCCGAGGGGCCGATGAAGCTGACGAAATCGCCCTGATTGATCGTCAGATCCACCCCTTTGAGCGCATGGACCGGGCCATCGGCGGTCTGAAAGGTCAGGTCGATCTTCTCGGCGGTGATCACGGGCGCTGTCTGCATCGTCAGATTTCACCCTGTGCTGAAGGGGGGGCTTGAGGGGGTTCTGCCGGCACCCGCAGCAGCCGGGCGATCACCCAGCCGACAGCAAGCAGGATCAGCAGCGATGGCAGGCTGTCAAGAATGGCATTGCGCAGGAAAACGCCGTAGCCGGTCAGCACATGCACCATTGCGAGGAAACAGGATATTGCGGTCACGGTCGCGGCGACGAAACCCAAAGAGCCCCGCCCCCGCCAGAAAAATGCCGCTGCCACGGTCAGGATGACCGAAGCGGGAATGGCGAAAGTCAGCGCCCGCAGCGGTATTCTTGTCGCCATCAGCACCGCTTCCCACTGGCCCATGCGCGCAGTCGACCATGCGAGGCCAGGTATTCCCGCGCGCATCAGGTCAAGAACCGCCGAAGCGATCAGAGCGCTCAGCGATACCAGCATGACGATCAGCAGCGGACGCCAATCGAGGAAAACCGGAGGCTGCGCCACCATCTCGCCGCCACGGTAAAGCCGCGCCGCCAGCAGGGGCGCGACGATCATGGCGGGGATCGTCCCGTAATCCAGCAGAGCCGGCGCGTCATGGTCAAACCGGTCCAACACGCCCATGCCGAACAGCAGGTTGAGAAACACCGCCGCGCCGATCACCATCAAGACCGAGGCAACCATGGCGCGCATACGCAGACTCATCCCACCTGCCGTGGCCCTCATGAAAGCGAACCAGATCAGCGCCGCCAGAGGCAAGGACAGAACGGCCACGACCGTGCCGATCATGCCGATCACCAGAAGAAGCCTTCCGATGGCGATCAGTGCCATATCGGCCGGTGCCGACATGGTGAGCAGATGAAAGAACAGCATCAGGAACATGACCAGCAAGACCGTGCCCAGATACAAAAGCCAGAAGCGCCGGTCAAAAAGGCGCATTCCCGGTGTTGTCCCCGCCCCCGCCATTCACACCCCGCTTGCCGGGATGCCTGCGCGGGCCACCGGGCGCGGCGCGGTCAGGTCTTTCCATGCGCTCAGCGCGCGGTTGACGGGCGCGCGGGCCTCGCGCGGGACGAATGCGCCGTGACCCTCGTGGCTGGTCACGCTTCCCTCGGTCACGGCGACCACGCCGCGCGTCAGCGTATAGCGCGGCAGGCCCTTGACCGTGTGGCCCTCGAACACGTTGTAATCAATGGCGGATTGCTGCTTGCCTGCGGTGATGGTCTTTTCCGCCTCGGGGTCCCAGATGACCAGATCGGCATCCGATCCGACCAGAACCGCGCCCTTTCGGGGATACATGTTCAGGATCTTGGCGATATTAGTCGATGTGACGGCCACGAATTCATTCGGCGTCAGCCGCCCCGTCCCCACCCCATGCGTCCAGAGCATGGGCATCCGGTCCTCAAGGCCCCCGGTGCCATTGGGGATCTTGGTGAAATCGCCGATGCCGGTGCGTTTCTGTTCGGTGGTGAAGGCGCAATGATCCGTGGCCACCACCGACAGGCTGCCCGATTGCAGCCCCGCCCAAAGGCTGTCCTGATGGCGCCTGTCCCGGAAGGGCGGCGACATGACGCGGCGCGCGGCATGGTCCCAGTCGGGGTTGAGATATTCGCTTTCGTCCAGCACCAGATGCTGGATCAGCGGCTCGCCCCACACACGCTTGCCTTGCGCGCGCGCGCGGCGAATGGCTTCGTGGCTGTCCTCGCATGAGGTGTGGACGACATAAAGCGGCACGCCCGCCATATCGGCGATCATGATGGCGCGGTTGGTGGCCTCGCCCTCGACCTGGGGGGGGCGGGAATAGGCATGGGCCTCGGGGCCGGTGTTTCCTTCGGCCAGCAGGCGGGCGGAAAGCTCGGCCACGACATCGCCGTTTTCGGCATGCACCATCGCCAGCGCGCCCAAGTCACCGCAGCGCCGGAAGCTGGCGAAAAGCTCATCGTCATTGACCATGAGCGCGCCCTTATAGGCCATGAAATGCTTGAAGCTGGTGATGCCGCGATCCACCACCGCCGCCATTTCGTCAAAGACCTGAGGGCCCCACCACGTGATCGCCATGTGATAGGAATAATCGCAATGCGCGCGGCTGACCTTGTTGTCCCACATCTGAAGCGCATCCAGAAGCCCCTGACCGGGCGAGGGCAGCGCGAAATCGACCACCATCGTCGTGCCGCCCGCCAAGGCCGCGCGGGTGCCGCTTTCGAAATCATCGGCGGAATAGGTGCCCATGAAGGGCATTTCCAGATGGGTATGGGGGTCGATGCCACCGGGCATGATGTAACACCCCGTCGCATCCAGCACCGTATCGCCCGCCAGGCCCTGACCGATGGCGGCGATCCTGCCGCCCTCGATCAGCACATCCGCCTTGTAGGTCAGGTCTGCGGTGACGATGGTGCCGTTTCGGATGACTGTGCTCATGGCTGGCCCCTTACTGGCATTTCGCCGCGTCAAGCGCGCGGGCCGAACCGGAAAGCGAGAATTCCTTCTGCGCATCCGCGCCGGGGCCGTAACGCATCACCAGCAGCTTGCCCGCCTTCAGGGACGCGATGAGCGCCTCGGGCACGGTGGCGTGATAGGCGCTTTGCATGAAACCGCGCGGCTCGGCGGCAACCGGGGCCGCCCCGTCGACCGAGAAGCTGACCACGCTGTCACCGTCCAGATAATCCGGGCCATCGGTGCTTTCCAATTGCCCGATCTGCACCCAAATCTGGCCATCCTGCGCGGGGCAGGTGACGATCAGCCGCGCGCCATCCGCGCTGTCCACGGCGGCAAGGATTTCGTCAGCCTGGGCCGGATCATCGGTCTGCATCATCCGGCTGCCACCGGTATCGGCCATGTAAAGATTCTGCCAGCCCTCGGCCCCAGCACTCAGCGGCAGAAGAAGGGCGGCAAGGGAAAGCAGGGTAACAGAGGTCTTTTTCATGATAATCTCCTGAAAACTCATTTCACGATTTCAGCGGTATCAAGCACGGCATGAAGCAGCACATCGGCCCCGGCGGCGGCCCATTCGGGGCTGATCTCTTCGGCCTCGTTATGCGATAGCCCGTCCACGCAGGGGCACATGATCATCACCGTCGGCCCAAGCCGGTTGATCCAGCAGGCATCATGCCCCGCGCCCGAGACGATATCCATATGGCTGTAGCCAAGCCGGTCCGAGGCCGCGCGCACCACCTTGACCAGTTCGGGATCGAACGTCACCGGGTCGAAATGGCCCACGGCTTCGATCTCGATCCCCAGACCCAGATCGGCGGCGATCCGGGGGGCCTCGGCCTCCAGCCGGGCGCGCATGGCGTTCAGCTTGTCCAGATCGGGGGAACGGAAGTCGATGGTGAACACCGCACGGCCGGGGATCACATTGCGCGAGTTCGGATAGACATTGGCCTGCCCGACCGCGCCCACGGCATCCGGCTGATGATCCATGGCGATACGGTGCACGGCCTCGATGATGCGCGCCATGCCAAGCCCCGCATCCACCCGCATCCTCATCGGCGTGGAACCGGTATGGGCATCCTTGCCGGTCAGCGTCACCTGCAACCACCACAGCCCCTGCCCATGGGTGACGACACCGATCTGGCGATCCTCGGCTTCCAGAATCGGGCCTTGTTCGATGTGATATTCGAACATCGCATGCATGGGGCGCGGACGCGCCGGCAGATCACCGCGCCAGCCGATCCGGTCAAGCTCATCACCGAAACGCCTGCCCTCGGCATCCTCGCGGGCATTGGCGAATTCCTCGGTATGGATGCCCGCATATACGCCCGAGGCCAGCATGGCCGGCGCAAACCGCGTGCCCTCTTCATTGGTCCAGTTCACCACCTCGATCGGGCGACGGGTCGTGATGCCCATGTCACGGATGGCGCGCACGACCTCCAGCCCGGCCAGCACGCCAAGCACGCCGTCGAACTTGCCGCCCGTCGGCTGGGTATCCAGATGGCTGCCGATCATGACCGGGGCGGCATCCGGGTCGCTGCCCTCATGGCGCATGAACATATTGCCCATCCGGTCAAGCTGCATGGTCATGCCCGCACCCTCGCACCAGGTCTGAAAGAGCCTGCGCCCCTCGGCATCGGCATCGGTCAGGGTCTGGCGGTTGTTGCCACCCGCCACACCGGGGCCGACCTTCGCCATCTTCATCAGACTGTCCCACAGCCGGGCACCGTCGATCCTGATATTATCGCCTTCCATCCTGCTTGCCCTTTCCTTTCGGGGGCCGGGTCAAGGCTTTGACCTTGCCCGCACATTCACGCTAACTTCGCCACAGGTCTTGTCAACAGGAGCCCGCCTTGCCCCCGCCCGCAGCCCCCGGCCGCATCCGCGCCAACAAGACCCGTGCCATTCTCATGGGCGCATTGGACGTATTTGCGGCACAGGGTTTCGGCGGCGCGACGCTGGATCAGATCGCGGCTCAGGCGCGTATGTCCAAGCCGAACCTGCTTTACTACTTCCCCTCGAAAGAGGCGGTCTATCTGGCGCTTCTGGGATCGCTTCTGGAAAGCTGGCTGGACCCTTTGCGCGCCGTCGACCCAAGGGGAGAACCGGTCGAGGAAGTCCTGGCCTATATCCGCGCCAAGCTTCAGATGAGCCGGAGCCACGCCCGCGAAAGCCGCCTTTTCGCCGGCGAGGTGCTGCGCGGCGCCGATCATATCGGCGCGGTGCTGCAAGGCCCCCTGCGCGATCTGGTCGATGAAAAGGCCGCGCTGATCGGGGGCTGGATGGCGGCCGGGCGGCTGGCCCCCTGCGATCCGCATCACCTGATCTTCTCGATCTGGGCGCTGACCCAGCATTACGCCGATTTCGCCCCCCAGGTCGAGGCCGTGCTTGGCCCCGAACGCGACCCGATCACCGAGGGGCTCGCCTTCACCGAAACCCTTTACCGCCGCCTGATGACACCGCAGCCCGCA
>JAUNTV010000157.1 GCA_030538515.1 Paracoccus sp. (in: a-proteobacteria) | reverse complement strand
GCTGACCACCCGCGAAAACTACCAGTCCGTCACGGCGGCGTGGCATGACAAGGACGCCGCCACCCGCAAAGAGGTGACGGCAGGCACCGGCGCGCCGGTCCTGAAGCTGCGCCATGTCTACGCCACCGAGGATGAGGCGCAACAGGCCGCACAGTCCAAGCTCGATGAGGTCGCGCGCGGCAACGACACCTTCGAAGCGACCCTGATCGGCGATCCGCTGATTGCCGCCGAAACCCCGGTCCTTGCCGCAGGCTTCCGCGCCGGGGTAAACGGCCTGTGGTCGATCACCGCCGCCACCCACGAACTGACCCCCGAAGGCTACCGCACCACCATCAGATCAGAGCGTCCGGCACATCGTGAGGGGCCAGTTCATTCCAGTTGATCGTGGTCCGTATTCCAGTTTTGCGTGGTCCCGTCCAACGGGGGCAGCGCCCCCGATGGCGGTGCCCCGTTGGCGGCTCACTCGCGCGGGGGGGGGCTGTCCTTGTGGTTGCTGCTGCGCCCGAAATCGGGGGCGGCGGTATCCTGACCGGCTTCGATGATGCCGCGACGGATGGCGCGGGTCTGGGTGAAATACTCATGCAGCTTTTCGCCGTCACCCATGCGGATGGCGCGTTGCAGCATGAACAGTTCCTCGGTGAAACGGCCAAGGATATCCAGCACCGCCTCTTTGTTGGTCAGAAAGACATCGCGCCACATGGTCGGATCCGATGCCGCGATCCGGGTGAAATCGCGAAACCCGGCTGCGGAATATTTGACGACCTCGGATTCGGTGATCCGCTTGATGTGATCGGCCACGCCGACCATGGTATAGGCGATGAGATGGGGGGTATGGCTGGTGACGGCCAGCACCAGATCGTGATGCGCGGGCTCCATGTCGTCGACATTGGCACCAAGCGCGCGGATGAAGCGGCGCAGGCGCGAAAGCTCTGACGGGTCGGTGTCCTCCAGCGGCGTCAGCAACCACCAGCGGTTCCGGAACAGCGCGGCGAAGCCCGCATAGGGGCCGGAATGCTCGGTCCCCGCCAGCGGATGGCCGGGGATGAAATGCACGCCTGGCGGCAGATGCGGTGCGACCTGGGCGATGACCTCCTGCTTGACGGAACCCACATCGGTGACCACCGCGCCCGGTTTCAGATGCGGCTTGATATCGGCCATGACCTTGCCCATGGCACCCACCGGCACACAAAGGATCACCAGATCGGCATTACGCACGGCGGCGGCCGGATTGTCGACGATCTCGTCGCAGAGTTTCAGATCACGCGCGGCGGCGCGGGTCTTGGCGCTGCGCGAGGTGCCGGTGATCCGGCCCGCCACGCCCGCTTCACGCGCGGCAAGCGCGATGGAACCCGCGATCAGGCCAAGCCCGATCAGCGCGACTTTCTGGTAGATCACGCTCATGCCAGCCCCCTTTCGGCCATGAACAGCCCGATGACATGCGCCACGCGCCGGCAGGATGGTTCATCGCCGATGGTGATGCGCAGGCAATGGGGCAGCCCGTAACCCGCCACGCGGCGCACGATCAGCCCGTCGGCCCTCAGCGCCGCATCGCAGGCATTGGCCGTGGCCTCGTCCCGGAACCGTGCGAGCACGAAATTCGCCTGACTTTCATCGCAATCCACGCCCATGCCGTTCAGCGCCTGCATCAGCCAGAGCCGCCATTTCGCATTCTCGGCCCGGCAGCGCGCGACATGGGCCTGATCGCGCATGGCGGCCTCGGCGGCGGCAAGCTGGACGACGGACAGGTTGAAGGGCTGGCGCACCCGGTCGAGCACGCCAATCAGGTCCCGCGCCCCGTAGCCCCAGCCGATCCGCAGCCCGCCAAGCCCGTAGATCTTGGAAAAGGTGCGCGTGGCCAGCACATTGGGATGGGCATCGGCCAGGTCGAAATCGGCGCGGAAATCATCGCCCGCGAATTCGGTATAGGCCCCGTCATGAACCAGCAGCAGATTGCGGGGCAGGGCCCTGGCCAGCCGGACAAGATCGCTTTCGGGCAGCATCGTGCCGGTGGGATTGCCGGGATTGGTCAGGAACACGATTTTGGTGCGCGGGCTGACCGCCGCAAGCACTGCATCGATATCGACGCGGCGGTCACGCTCGGGCGCCACCACCGGCACCGCACCCGCCGCATGCGCGAGGATGGGATACATGGCAAAGCCGTGTTCGGTCATCACCACCTCGTCACCCGGCCCGGCGAAGCATTGGGTGGCGAATTGCAGCACCTCATCCGAGCCGGCACCGCAGATGATGCGCGCAGGCTCCAGCCCGTGGATATCGGCGATGGCGGTGCGCAGGCTCGCATGGTCGGTATTGGGGTAGCGGTGCAGCTGATGGGCCGCGCGCATCGCGGCTTCGCGCGCCTTGTCCGAGGGGCCGTAGGGGTTTTCGTTCGACGACAGCTTGACCACATTCTCGCGCCCTTCGAGATGCGCGGCACCGCCGACATAGGGCGCGATCTCCATGATGCCGGGCTGAGGCTGGGGCATGGGCTGGTCGGACATGGCGGTCTCTCCTGTTGGTATGAGGTTACTTAGCGGGGGCAGGAAGGCTTGGAAAGCGGGCAGTCGGGCAATCGCCGGGGGGCGTTGCGCGCAGGCCGCAGGCGGTGGCTGTCTGGCCCCGAGGGCCGGGTCCCGAGCGGCTGATCCGCCATCGGGGGCGCTGCCCCCGTCCTGACGGACTCCCCCGGGATATTTGAGGACAGAAGAAGCCGCAGCTTTTCCTTGTAAAAGATATTTGCCTTTCTTTTCCGTCTCATCAAGGGCGGGCGGTCCTGATCTGGCCGGGTCGGGGCGCCAATATCCCGCCCGGAAGCCTGCGGCCGGACGGATTGCCCGGATATCGCGCCACGCTTTGCCCTGCCCGCAATAGGCGTTGCGCCCGTGCCTCTGCGCCCGTTAAGCTGCGCGCGACTTGATACGGAGACGTTAACGATGACCGAAGAACTGGGTTTTGACACGCGCGCCATTCACGCCGGCAGCGCGCCCGATCCCGCGACCGGTGCCCGTCAGGTGCCGATCTATCAGACCACGGCCTATGTGTTTCGCGATGCCGATCACGCAGCGAAGCTGTTTGCCTTGCAGGAGGTCGGTTATATCTATTCGCGCCTGACCAATCCCACCGTGGCGGCGCTTCAGGCGCGGATCGCGGATCTGGAGGGCGGGGCCGGCGCGGTCTGCTGCTCATCGGGTCATGCCGCCCAGATCATGGCGCTTTTCCCGCTGATGGGGCCGGGGAAGAACATCATCGCCTCGACCCGGCTTTACGGGGGCACGGTGACGCAGTTCAGCCAGACCATCAAGCGTTTCGGCTGGGGCTGCAAATTCGTCGATCTGGACGATGCGGACGCGCTTCGCGCCGCGATTGACGATGACACGCGCGCGATCTTCTGCGAATCGATCTCGAACCCGGCGGGCTATCCGACCGATATCCCGGCCATCGCCGCGATCGCTGATGCGGCGGGCATTCCCCTGATCGTCGACAATACGCTGGCCACGCCCTTCCTGTGCCGCCCGATCGAGATGGGCGCCACGCTGGTGGTGCACAGCCTGACCAAATACATCACCGGCAACGGCACCGTGACCGGGGGCGTGGTGGTCGACAGCGGCAAGTTCGACTGGTCGGCGAGCGGCAAGTTCCCTTCGCTTTCAGAGCCCGAGCCCGCCTATCACGGGCTGAAATTCCACGAGGCCCTTGGCCCGATGGCCTTCACCTTCCATGGCATCGCCATCGGGCTGCGCGATCTGGGCATGACCATGAACCCGCAGGGTGCGCATTACACGCTGATGGGGGTCGAGACGCTTGGCCTGCGCATGGAAAAACATGTCGAGAATGCGCAGAAAATCGCGGAATGGCTGGAAAACGATCCCCGTGTGGGTTCGGTCAGCTATGCCGGGCTGGCATCGTCGCCCTGGCATGCGACCGCGGGGCGTGTCTATCCCAGGGGGCCGGGCGCGCTGTTCACCTTTTCGCTGAAGGGTGGTTACGATGCGGCGGTGAAGCTGGTCGATCATCTGAAGCTTTTCAGCCATGTCGCCAATCTGGGCGATGCGCGGTCCCTGGTGATCCATTCGGCATCCACCACGCACAGCCAGCTGACCGATGAGCAGAAGATCGCCGCAGGGGCCGGCCCGGATGTGGTGCGTCTGTCCATCGGGATCGAGAATGCCGCCGATCTGATCGCCGATCTGGATCAGGCGCTGACGGCGGCCTCAGGCTGAGAAAGGCGGGGTCTTGGAAAGGGCTGGGGCCCGGCGGCAAGGTTTCGCCGGGCCTTGGCCTGATCAGTTGGCGGGGGCGGGTTCGGGCGTGTCAGAACCGCCCTGCGGGCCCGGCATCGGGCAATTGTCATTGGCAAGCGCGAAGCTGACATCGACATTGGCGATGAAGGCGACCTCTCCCCCTTCGACGGGGATGCTTTTTTCGGCCGCGCCGTCCATGGCCCGCATCATCATCGGGCCGGGCATGCCCATATCGGTCTTGGGCTCGCCGATACGCAGGATCGGGCCAAGCGTCGCGCCAGCGGCTTCGGCGATGACCTGCGCGCGATGGGTGGCATCGGCCACGGCAAGGCGCAGGGCCTCATCCTCGGCGGCCCGGGAATCCTCGCGCACGAAGCGGATGCCCTGCATCTCATTGGCACCGGCGGTGACGATGCTGTCCAGCACCTCGCCCGCGCGCGCCACGTCGCGCACCCGCACCGTCAGCATGTTCTGCGCCATGTAGCCGCTGATCGAGGGCGCGCCGCCGCCTTCGGGATAGTTCATCATCGGGTTCAGCGACAGGCCCGAGGTCTGGATGTCGGCTTCCTCGATCCCGGCACCGGCCAGTTCGTCCAGCACGGATTGCTGGCGTTCGGCATTGGCCTGCATGGCGGCGGCGGCGGTCTCGGCCTGGGTGGTCACGCCAAGCGAGATCAGCATCTGATCGGGGGCCACGCGCGATTCGCCCTGGCCCGAGACGCTGAGCACGCCGGGACGCGCGCAACTGCCATGCCCGCCGGGCGCGGCGAAGGCGGGCGCAGCCATAAGCGCGGCGCAGGCCGATGCGGCGAGAGCACTCGTCAGGCGGATGGGGAAGGGTGTCATGTCATTACCTCATGATTCTGGTCCGCCCTGCTAACACGCGCCCCGCGCTTTTGTTCAATCACAACTGCGCGCGTTCTTCCCAAAAGCCCCGGTTCGGGCTATTCATAAGGAAAAGAACAACGCCAGCCGAAAAAGGCGACGCATATGAACGAGCAGATGGCAAAGGGCGCGCGGGTGCCCAACAGGGATTTCGCCTTGGGTTTTCAGCCCGATGGGGTGCAGCTTCTGCATCGCAGGGGCGGTGAATGGGCCGAGCTGGGGCGCGCGCCCTTCAACGGTGATCTGCGCGGCGGGCTTGGCGGTTTCGCGCAAAGGCTGCGCGCGGCCAATGCGCCGGGTGTGGCGCTTGTGATCCCCGAGGATCAGATCCTTTACACCGATCTGGTGCTGCCCGAGGCGCGTGATACGGTCTCGGCGCTCAAGGCCGGGCTGGACGGGCTGACGCCTTACCCGGTCGAGGAGCTGGCCTTTGACTATGCCCCCGCCGATGCCGCCCCCGGCGCGCGGGTGAGAATCGCCGCCGTGGCCCGCCAGACCTTGGCCGAGGCCGAGGATTTCGCCATTCGCCACGGCTTTGCCCCCGATCGCTTTCTGGCCGCGCCAGAGGACGGGCAATTCCCGCATGTGCCGGATTTCGGGGCCACCGGGCTGGCGACGGAATGGGCGCTTGCCAGCGCCGAACTGGCCGAACTGGAACTGTCGGAGCCAGCGCCGGAACCGGAACCGGAAGCGCCGGTGGCCGCGCCTTTCCTGTCGCGGGTGACGCCCCATATCGTGGCCGCAGCCGCTGCCCCGGTTGCGGATATCGCCGCGGCCTCGGTCAATCGCGGCACGATCATCCTGCCCGGCGAAAGCGCCGCCGAATCTTCTGACACGCCGCCGCCAGCCCCCCGCGCTGAAGCCGCCGCGCCCCCTGCGCCCGGTGCTGAACCCGAAGGCAGGGAAGCTGCATCCGGCCCGTCGAAGCCGCTTTCGGCCCGTGCGCGTGCCTTTCATGACCGCGCGCGCGAGGCCCGCCAGACGTCCGAGGCCGCAGGCCCCGCGCCGCGCGCAAGCCGTCCGGCCCGCGCGCCGGTCCGGGCTTCCAGGGGCGGGCGGCGCAGCGGTCTGGGCGGTGCTTTGCCGCTGGTGGGGCTTCTGGTTCTGGGGCTTGGCATTTCCGCGACGCTTCTGGGCGGTAACAGCGCGCCCGTGCCCGTGCCTGTGATCGCCGAAGCGCCGCCCGAAACCGTGCCGCCGCAGGCACAGGCCGTGCCGGATGCGTCGCTGGATCGGGCCGTGCCGGGTGATCTTGCAAACCTTGCCGATCAGGCCGAACCGGCAGCGGGCGCGACGACGGCGATGCCTGCCCTGACCGCCGCCGATCAGGCCGCCATCGCGGCTGCCGTTGCCGCCGCCTATGGCAATGACCGAGAGGCCGTGGCCGCCCCCGCCCCGGTCGAAGACGCCGCTCCGGCAGCCCCCCC
>JAUNTV010000156.1 GCA_030538515.1 Paracoccus sp. (in: a-proteobacteria) | reverse complement strand
AGGATCGAGAACATCATCTCGCCCTTGCGCATGGTCGAGGCGTTCTCGATCTCCCATTCCTCGGCCATGGCCAACAGGTCTTTGGGGCTTTTCGCCTTCAGGTCAGACAGGTTCAAACGTTCTTCGCTCATCGCATCACACCCCCGGAAAGGGGCCACCATATCAATCTTCGTGGAAAATATCCGTGCCGGACGGCCGGATTGTTGCCAGCCACATAATCGAACGCGCCCGATAAGTCAATCCGGCAGGCCGGATCAGAATTTGACGATCACCGACAGCACGATCACCACCATCAGCAGTGTCGGCACCTCGTTCATCAGCCGATAGCTGCGCCCGCTCAGCCCCGCGCCTTTCGCCAGCGCATGCCGCTGCCCGGCCAGCCACATATGAAACCAACTCATCCCCAGAACTGCCGCTGCCTTGCTCCACGGCCAGATCATGCCCCAATCGATGATCCCCGGCGTCAGAACCAGCAGCAGCCCGCAAACCCAGCTGACGATCATGGCCGGGTTCATGATCATGCGCAGCAGCTTCTCTTCCATGATCGTGAAAGAGGCCGCAGGCTCGGCCCCGTCACCGCCCCGCTCGGCGTGATAGACATATAGCCTCGGAAGATAGAACAGCCCCGCCATCCATGACAGCACCGCCATGACATGCAGCGCTTTGATCCAGGGATAGTATGGCCAAAGAAAATCACCCATGCCTTTCTTTTTAATCATATAGAAAGAAAGAAGAAAGATGATGATGTTATAAGCCCTGTGGGTGACGGGATAAGCGGGCCGTCGCCAGATCATCCACAGCCCGGCCGAAGCAGAAAGGTAAATTTATGAAAGTTTAACAATGTGTTTACAGGATTGACGAAAATCATCCACAGCCGGTGGACAAGATCCGTCGGGTCTTGCCCCTGTGGATGATCCTGCACCGTTCCCGCTTGGTTCATGGGTGTTATCCACCCGCCTTTCATGGGGTGAAACCACCCCCGGACTTATCCCCAGACTTGCCCCTATGCTTATACCCGCCACACCTGATTTTCCTTCCAAGATGCCATGACAGGGGCTATCCAAGAAGCCATGAAAGCCGAGACCACGATCCCGCCCGAACCGAAGATCACCCACGCGCCCCTTGCAGGTGTCATCGGATGGCCGATTGCACATTCCCGCTCTCCGCGGCTGCACCGGCACTGGCTGAACCGTTATCAACTGCCGGGCGATTATGTCGCATTGCCGGTGCGACCCGAAAATCTGGGTGAGGTTCTGCGCATGCTGCCCAGGATTGGCTTCGTGGGCGCGAATCTGACCATCCCGCATAAGGAAGCGGCGCTGCAACTGGCCGACATCGTGACCGATCGCGCTGCATTGATCGGGGCTGCAAACACCCTGATCTTTCATGAGGATGGAAAAATTCATGCTGATAATACAGATGGTTATGGCTTCATCACCAATCTGATCCAGAATGCACCCGACTGGCGGCCCGAACAGGGCGCGGCGGCGGTGATCGGGGCGGGTGGGGCTGCCCGGGCGGTGGTTTCCTCGCTTCTGGGAAGCAATGTGCCAGAGCTTCGCATCACCAACCGCACCCGGATCCGGGCCGAACAGATCAAGGCCGAATTCGGTGCCAAGGTGGTGGTCTATGACTGGGCGCAGATCGGCAATATGCTGGACGGCGCGCATACGGTGGTCAATGCAACCTCGATGGGTATGAAAGGCAAGCCCGCGCTGCGACTGCCCTTTGATGCGCTCAGCCCCGATGCCCTTGTCACCGATCTGGTCTATACCCCCCTTGTCACCGATTTTCTGGCCGAGGCGCAGGCACGCGGCTGCCACACCGTGGACGGGCTTGGCATGCTGCTTCATCAGGCCGCACCGGGTTTCGAACGCTGGTTCGGCCACCGCCCCGAGGTGGACGAGGCCTTGCGCCAGGCGGTTTTGTGAGCTTCCTTCTCGGGCTGACCGGCTCTATCGGCATGGGGAAAAGCACCGCCGGGCGGATGTTTTCCGCGCGTGGTATTCCGCTTTGGGACGCCGATGCCGCCGTGCACCGGCTTTACGCGGCTGGCGGCGCGGCGGTCGCGCCGGTCTCGCAGGCTTTTCCGCAGGCGCTGAAGGATGGCGCCATCGATCGCGCAGCGCTGAAAGCCGCGATTGCCGCCGATCCGTCCGCCCTGACGCGGCTGGAAGAAATCGTGCATCCCCTTGTCGGTGCTGACCGCGCCGCGTTCATCGACCAGGCCCGCGCGCAAGGGGCACCCATCATCGTGCTGGATATCCCGCTGCTTTTCGAAACCGGGGCGGAAGCGGCCATGGATGGCGTGGCTGTCGTCTCGGCTGATGCGGAAAGGCAGCGTGCCCGCGTTCTGGCCCGGCCCGGCATGACGCCGGAAACGCTGGCGATGATCCTTGCCCGGCAGATGCCTGACGCCGAAAAGCGAAAGCGCGCCGACTGGATCATCCCAGGCGACACATATGATGGCGCGCGCGCCGCGATTGATGCTATCTGCGGCGAAATCCTTGGAAGGCAGCATCATGCGTGAGATCGTCCTCGATACCGAAACCACCGGTTTCGACCCCGAAACCGGGGACCGGCTGGTCGAGATCGGTGCGGTTGAACTGTTCAATCACCTGCCGACCAAGCGGAATTTCCACAAATACGTCAACCCTCAGCGCGAGGTGCCCGAAAGCGCGGTCAGCGTGCATGGGCTGACCACCGAATTCCTTAAGGACAAGCCCCTTTTCAGCGATATTGCGGCAGAGTTTCTGGAATTCATCGGCACGGATGCCAGGCTGGTCATCCATAATGCCGCTTTTGACATGAAATTCCTTAACGCAGAACTCAAACGTGCCGGCCATCCTGCCCTGCCATGGTCGCGCGCGCTCGATACGCTGGCCCTCGCGCGTGAGAAATTTCCCGGCGCGCAGAACTCGCTTGATGCGCTTTGCCGGCGCTTCGGCATCGACAATTCGGCCCGCACCCTGCACGGCGCGCTGCTCGACAGCGAAATTCTGGCCGAGGTCTATCTGGAACTGATCGGCGGTCGTCAACCCGACCTGATCCTTGCCGACCCCGAAACCGCACCGGAACCGGGACGGGTCGCGCAGCCGCAAATGCAGGCCACGGCGCAGCAGCGGCCCCGCCCCCTTCCCCCCCGCCTGAGCGGGCCGGAACTGACCGCGCATCAGGAATTCGTCACGCAGATGGGCGAGAAAGCCATATGGGCGCGCTACGCCCCGACCCGGCAGAGTTGAAATCACCCGCCCAAAGCCCGACACTCGCGCCAACGGGGGCAGAAAACGACGGGCCATGCATATGATCGCGCCGATCCGCGAAATCTGGGCATTCATCCTTGCAATCGCTGAAAGGATGGACAAGACCCATATGACGCTGATCGCGGCGGGCGTGGCCTTTTATGCGATGTTCGCGGTCTTTCCCGGCCTGACGGCGCTGATCGCCTTCTGGGGCATCTGGTATGACCCGAACGTCATTCAGGACTTCGTCGATGTGGCCGAGGATTTCGTCCCGCCCGAGGCCATGGCCATTCTGCAAAGTCAGGTCGATGAACTGGTTTCCGGAGGGCGCACGCAACTGGGCTGGACGACGTTTCTGTCCTTCATGATCGCCACGATCGCGGCGCGGGCCGGGGTGAACGCCCTGGTGCAGGGGCTGAACGCGGCCTATGGTGTGCGTTCGCATTCGACGGTCTTCGGCTTCGTTCTGGCCTATGTGCTGACGCTGGCCATCGTGGGTATCGTCTTTGCCGGGCTGGTCACGATTGTCGTGGTGCCCATCGTGCTGAACCTGTTCGCCATCGGCCCCTTCCGGGCATGGCTGCTGACGGCGCTGCCCTGGGCGGGGATGCTGCTGATCGTGATGGTGGGCATCGGCATTCTTTACCGCTACGGGCCGAATGTGCGCAGCCCGCGCACGGCGATCTTCACCTGGGGTTCGGTGGTGGCGACGATTGCATGGGGCCTCGCCTCGCTGGCGTTCTCGGCCTATGTGAACAGTTTCAACAGCTATAACCGGATCTACGGCTCGATCGGCGCGGTGGTGGCGCTTTTGATGTGGTTCTATCTGGCGGCGTTTTCGGTGATGCTCGGCGCGGTCGTCAATGTCGAGATCCGCCGCCGCCGCCGCATCAGTGCTGCCCGCGCGGCACGCCGGCAGGCCCGCGAAGCCGAACCCGATCAGGACGGCAGCGGCCCGGTCTGATAAAGCCGCACCTTCAGCCCGCCATGCGCGATATAGGGGCCGGGGTCGCGAAAGGGCAGCCCGGTGGCGCGCGCCAGCCCCGCGTCCGATGTCACGATACCCACGCGCCAGCCCGCGAAACGGCTGCGCAGCACCTCGCCCATGGCGGAATGCAGGCCGAAAAGCGGGCCTTTGTTGCCGATGCGCGCACCGTAAGGCGGGTTGATGATCACAAGGCCGGGCGGGCCTGCTGCGGGCGGCTGAAGATCGGCGATGGGGGCTTGCGCGAAATCGCACCAGCCCTCGACCCCGGCGCGGGTGGCGTTGGCGATGCTCATGCGGATGGCGCCCGCGTCGCGGTCCGACCCGCCGAAGCGCTGCCGGGGGGTGATCGGGCGCGCCGCCGCCTTCATTGCGGCCCATTCAGGCGCGTCGAAACTGGCGAATTCCTGAAACGCGAAGTGGCGCGAGCGGCCGGGGAAAAGCCCGGCGGCGATCTCGGCGGCTTCGATCACGAATGTGCCAGAGCCGCACATCGGATCAAGAACCGGCTCAACCCCGTCATAGCCGCATTCACGAAGGAAAGCGGCCGCCATGGTCTCACGCATGGGGGCCTTGGCCACGGCTTCCTTATGGCCGCGCTTGTGCAGGCTTTCACCCGAGGAATCGAGGCTGATCACCGCCAGATCATCCTCGATCCGCAGTTTGATCACGATTGCGGCATCCTTGGTGACGGGCGCGCCCAGTTCCTCAGTGATGGCGCGCTCGATCCGTTCGGCGGCGGCACCGGCGTGGTAGATGCGCGACTTGCGGCATGTGGCTTCCACCCGGACGGGCAGATCGGGGCGCAGCACCCCGGCCCAGGGGAATTTGCGCGCCCGCTTGTCAAGCTGCGCCAGATGCATGACCCGGAAGGCGCCGATGCGCACCAGAACGCGGGTGGCCGAGCGCAGCACCAGATTGGCACGCCAGACCGCAGGCCAGTCGCCCCGCGTCTCGACCCCGCCCGGCACGATTACCGGATCGGGAAAACCGGCGATGCGGGCCTCATCCGCCAGCGGCTGTTCCAGCCCCGGCGTGGCGACCAGAAAGATGCCGAGTTCGCTCAGCTTGTTTCAAGCCCCTCGGTCGAGGCGAAGAACATGGCCTGCGAAATCGCTGAACTGACCTGATCCTCGGTATAGGGTTTCGAGATCAGGAAGGCCGGTTCGGGCCGGTCGCCGGTCAGCAGGCGTTCGGGGAAGGCGGTGATGAAGATCACCGGCATATCCCCCATCGAGGCCAGCAGTTCGTTCACCGCCTCGATCCCGGATGAGCCGTCGGCAAGCTGGATATCGGCAAGGATCAGATCGGGGCGCTTGTCATGGGCAAGCTGGATCGCGGCTTTATGGGTGCGCGCGATGCCGGTGACTTCATGGCCCATGGCGCCCACGATACCCTTCAGATCCATGGCGATGATGGTTTCATCCTCGATCACCATGACCTTGCCGCGCAGGGCATTGGTCATTTCCGTCATGGCGGCGCGCACCAGCTCGCCCGCCTCATCGGGCGTGCAGCCGATCACCTGCGCGATTTCGTCATGGCGCAGCCCCTCGATCGTGTTAAGCAGCAGCGCCTCGCGCGAGTTGGGGGTCAGCGCGGCCAGATGCGCCTGCGCACGCGCGCCACGCGCGCCGCCATCGGCTTCGGCCACGGGCTGGCCGCTGGATTGCCAGATGGCATGAAAGGCCCGGAACAGCCCGACCCGCACCGGCACCCCTTCCACCACAGAGCGGTCGGCAAGGATCGCCTCCAGCGTGGCGGCGGCGTAATTGTCGCCGGCGGTCTGGCTGCCGGTCAATGCACGGGCATAGCGGCGCAGGAACGGCAATTCTTGCGCGACGGACTTGGCAAGCTCGGCAGAAGACATTTAAACCCCTATTGTCGTAGCCCCGGTCGGAACCAGTCCATGATCTATCGGTTGAGCGAGAGGCGCACAAGTCAGTCGGGATTAATGTTAGTATGACCACCAAGCGGGATGAGCGTAAAAAAGCCGCTCTGGACAAGCAGATCGATGAAAACCTCAAGCGCGTCTACCAGGAAGATGCCAAGGAAGAGGTGCCCGACCGTTTCCTTGCCCTGCTTCAGCAGCTGCGCGATCAGGAGTGAGTGATGCCTGACACCGAGAAACGCGCCCGGACGCCCATGCCCGGCCCCTCTCCGCGTGACGAACTGGTCGATCATCTGCCCGCGCTTCGGGCCTTTGCGCTGTCGCTGACGCGCGACGGCTCGGCGGCGGATGATCTGGTGCAGGACACCATCGTCAAGGCCTGGACCAATATGGACAAGTTTCAGGCCGGGACCAATCTGCGCGCCTGGCTGTTCACGATCCTGCGCAACACCTTCTATTCCGCCCGCC
>JAUNTV010000155.1 GCA_030538515.1 Paracoccus sp. (in: a-proteobacteria) | reverse complement strand
CAGCCGCATCTTATGGCGATGGCGAAACATGCGGGCGCTGAACTGCATCCCGGCGACTGGCAGGCGCATGGCTATGACATTCCGCTTCTGGCCAATGTCCAGCCCGCAGGCGCATGGCTGGGCGAGCGGTTCCACCGCGCGGGCGGCGTGCCCGCGATTATGTGGGAATTGTTGCAGGCCGGGCGTCTGAACGGCGATCTGCCGACCGTGACCGGCGCGACGGTGGCGGAAAACCTTGCAGGCCGCGAAAGCCCCGACCGCGAGGTGATCAAGCCCTACGGCCAGCCGATGATGGAACGCGCGGGCTTTCTTGTGCTCAGCGGCAATCTGTTCGACTTCGCGATCATGAAAACCAGCGTGATCTCGGATGATTTCCGCGCGCGGTTCCTGTCCACGCCGGGGCAGGAGGGGGTGTTCGAAGGCACCGCCTTCGTCTTCGACGGGTCCGAGGATTACCACGCCCGCATCAACGACCCCGCGCTGGATATCGACGAGCGCTCGATCCTTGTGATCCGGGGGTCCGGGCCGCTTGGCTGGCCCGGCTCGGCCGAGGTGGTGAACATGCAGCCCCCCGACCGGCTTTTGCGGCGCGGCATCATGGGGCTGCCCACAATCGGCGACGGCCGGCAATCGGGCACCGCCGACAGCCCCTCGATCCTGAACGCCTCGCCGGAAAGTGCCGCGGGTGGCGGGCTGGCCTGGCTGCGCACGGGCGACCGTATCCGCATCGACCTGAACGGGGCGCGCTGCGACATGCTGGTGGACGAGGCCGAGATCACGCGGCGCAAGGCTGACGGCATTCCCGCGGTTCCGCCATCAGCGACGCCGTGGCAGCGTCTCTACCGTGAAACGGTCACTCAGCTGGAAGATGGCGCCACGATCCGCGGTGCCGAAGCCTTCCAGCATATCGCCGCCGACACCCCGCCGCGCCACAATCACTAGGGGATGCTTGCAAAAGGGGGCAGGCGGGGGACAGGCATTGATCTGTTGGCGCGGATGCTGCCTGCCGGGGTTCCCCGTGATGCGCAGAAGGCGACGGGCAGAGTGCCGCCTTAGCGATGCGCCAGATAATCGGCCGATACGTAACCCGAGATCCCCGGCCTGTCGGTCAGCGCGACCCTGCACCAGAGCTTGCCATTCGTCGTCACGCAATTCTGCCGGGTCAGGCGCGTTCCGTCGGGCAGGCCGATGATGATCCTGTGGTCAAGACCCGGCCCTTCCCGAAGCTTCAGAAGATCGTCAGAGCCGACGCCCTTGACCACAGCGCCAGTGCCGACCGCGCATCCGGCAACCATCATGAAAGCGATAAGAGCAGCAAGATGAGTTCGCATTATCCAACCTGAATCGTTTTGCCATCACTACGACACCGGCGTGCAAAATGACAGCGCGTTGGTGGGGGATGCGGATCTGCGGGCGAGCCATCTTTCAGGCTGCCCTTAGCCTGACGGGCAGTGAAGGGGGCACTGGATCGGGCATGGACAGATTGGGCCGGGGCGGCAATCGTGACGGCAGGCGGGATGGTGCAACCGGCCCGCGATCATCGCGGCGGGGGCGCATGTTGTTGCGGGCATCGTGGAGAAACCGGTTGCGATGTGGCGTTCTGCTGCCAAATATTCAAGCCGGGTGATTTGCCTGGCCTGCGGGCGGCGCGGCCGTCATCGTGATTGACCAGGGGCCGATCAGGCACTACCACTTCAACGAGAGCTCTCGGATGGGGCTGATCACTCTTCGCGGGGGTAGCCGGAGGCATGGTGACGCGTTCATTTGCCACATGATCTCGCCTTTACCTTTCGAACTGATCGAATGGCTGAAGGGCGGCGGCTCCGCTTCTTCTGCTGCCCTGCGCGCATGGTTTGGGGAAGGGCGGCTTTATGCGGTTCTCGACGCCACATTGGTGGCCTGCCTCGTCGAGCGGCTGGAAGCCTGGGATGTCCGCGCGGCATCGCTGTTTTCCGGCGCTTCAGCCGAACAAACGCGGGATTTCGCGCCGTATCTGGCCGACCTTACCGAAAGCGACAGAGCATTGCGCAGCCTTCTGAGAGAGCCGGGCACGCTGAACGGGCTTAGGGGCAATTCCGGGGTCCTGTTCTTCGTCAGCCAATCGCCCTTTGACGACGTGAGGCAGCACCTTCGCCGTTTTACCAAGGTCCCCGATCAGCACGGGAAATGGTATTTCCTGCGGTTTTGGGACAGCCGTTGTGCGCCCGCGTTCTGGGGCGCTTTCCCTGATAATGGCGCGGAATGCTGGCGCAGATATCGCGATTGCCTGAATGCGGTGATCTGGTTTGAGCGCGGGGCCGTTCATCGTTGTGATGTTCTTCAGCGGGCCCCTGACAGGATGCCCGCAGTCGCAATCCATGAAAGATTTCTGCCAGTTTTCCGCGCGCAGGAATGGGAACGATTTATTGACCGCGTTGACGACGATCTGCGGCTTGAGTTTCAGGACGATGCACCCTCGCCAAAGGAACTGCGACAGATCTGTGCGAAAGCCTGGCAGGGTGATTTCAGGTCTGAGCGCGCCATTATGACCTATTCCCGCGCCTATGTCCTTGCGCAGCGATCTTTCCATGATTTGGAAAGGTTGCAGAATGAAGCATCGATCCTGTTTCAGGATGATGTGGCGCGTGCGAATTATTTGCTGGAAGAGGTCAGGTTTGGGGCGTAAAGCAGGCGATCCGGCAGTCCGTTGCCCCGAGAAAAAGGAAAACATCATCCTTATCGGGTCCGAGCTGGAATATGACAGTTTCTGGCTCAAGATGATGTTCATGAGTTGCGGGATCGGCGTCGGGCGCGGGCTTCTTTCGCCTCCGGGCTATAGTGCTGCCGACAAGACGACGATCCTTTATGCGACGGCCGGATATGTCCGCCACGAATTGCTTGCCGTGGAATATGTCCGAACCATCCGGGGCCATGATCTGATCCGGATTGCCGCGCCTTCTACAGTTACCAATCACATGAGAAATCGTGTCCGAGACGGTCAAACCTACAAGATCAACAATCTCGTCATTTTTTCGCACGGGACTCCGGGCACGATTCGGCTGGAATACCCGCGCACGAGCGGTGATCTTGCCTATAGCCATTTTGCATCCGTCCCCGCAGACGTCTTTTGTCCAACCGGGCATATCATTTCTTATGCCTGTAATACGGCCTATTCCTCGACAGTGGGTGGAAGCCTTGCACATCGGCTGGCATCTCATTTCGGGGTGACGATAAAAGCCTTCGACGGGCTGACAAATTATGGAAATTGCCTGCGCTCCAGAATAGAATCAGACAGTATCGTTTCCGCATTGAATGAAAACAAGGGTTCCAGCGGGGGTGGTGTCGTCAATATCTCGGATGATCATGAAGCACTTCCCCATCCCGGTCTTGGTGGTTTCGGTGCCTGGCGAGAGGGAACAAGGAACTATGCGCTCTGGCGTAAGGACGCGGCGCGTGCCCTGCCGGTTCAACATCCGGGATCGGGCAATGGCATGCGGGATTACAGGCGGTGAACAGAAGCCGAGCCTATATGATTGGCTTCGCTGTTATGGCGACCGCAGCGTTTGGAGTATGGAAAATGACGTCATCAATTCCCTATGGGTGCTTTGAGGTGGATCGCGCAGAGTTCGAGCGTCTGGTTGTGGTCGCGCAAGAGAATATGGCATCCGTCCCGATCGGCATGGATTTTCAGACCATAAAACTGAAAGTCAGGATTCCCGCCGATATGACGCGACGAACTGTTTTGATCGTGACCGCATCCTACCCGCGCGCAGGCGGGCAATATGTCGTCTATAAGGGGCCGCTTTCTGACGAGATATCGCTTCGCCTTCCTAAGAAAACCAATGACGCGACGCCAGAGTATATTTTTACGATAGAGTTTTTCGACCCGGATCGGCTTCTGGCTTGCGCCTGGTCGACCGATCAGCTCAACGCCATTACCCCCGAGCGTTCCCCGATATGGTCGCTGCGCCTGGCAGAGGAACCGCCCGCTGCCGGTTCGATGGAAATGCTATGGGTGACGCCCGCCGGACGGGATTGAAACCGCAGCCCTCCCCGCCCGGAATAGGGCAGCGCCGGGCCCTAAATAACCGCCGGTTGCTTTGCCGCGAAATATTGGTGCAAGCCCGAACCGGACAGTCATGGAGATGACCGACCGCTGGCCCGACATGCTTGAATTGGCGGACTGGGCAGTGCAGCCTGCTTGCACGGAATGGCAACGTGATCTGCCGAGCAGGTGATTGCGCTGTCATTGGCCTAAGCGCAGGGGGCGATCTTCCGGCGATACAGGCTGCCTTGTGAACGTGTCACTGACAAACACGCCACCGCCTGCCACGCTGTGCCCGTGAAATGAATTCTCACGGGGTTCGTGCGGCAGAGCCCTGAAACTATCGCAAGGCAGCAGGGCATGCTTCATGTTAAAGGCGGGATGGACTAATGAACCTCAACCACGCGCACTGCATTGGGCATCGGCAAATTCGGATGAAATCCCCAATTTGATCTATTGTTTGCTGAGAAGTGGGCGTATTTGCCGCGTATGGATCTTTCCATCTCATCAGGAACATTGCCCGCCGAAAGCGCAAGGTAATAGTCCATCAACTCACTGTTCATACTGACATCATAGCCGTCAATAACCGCAGGAAGCGGCTTAAAAGGAACACCTGCAGAAACCGCGTTATCATGCATCAGCCGAAGCGTCACAAACTGCAAGCCATGCTGCACTCTCGTAGTCAATGTGACCGTCCCGATGCGTCTTTCACCCAAAGCGTTCCATGCGACAGCTTCGGTTTCGAACGCATTTTCTCCACCAACGCCAATCCAACGATCCAGGTAGAAGTCGAGCACACCAGGAAAGTCGCTCCATTCATATGTGAATGTACTGGTGTCTCCTCCCGGATGGTAGCCCCCGCCAATATCGGAATGCGCACCAACCACCTGAATGCGCGTTTCACGATGGGCCAAGGCCAGCGGAAAGTCATAGCGCACCTCGTCCTTGGCCGTGATATGCACTATTTTCTCAGCAATGGGCCGCGTCGTTGACGGGTTGATGGCGTCTTCACGCTGGCTTCGGATATTCATCTCATGCCAGCTACCGGGGTTTGCCCGGTTCCAGGGGTAGGCATTTCCTACAGATGATACCGTGTCGTAAATGCCCAGAAACTTGACCTCACACCGGGCAGAGCCATAGGTCAGTTCGGCATCCAGAATACTGTTCGAAAAATCGCGCGCAGCAGCAGACCCACGGGAAAAGCCGAAAGTATCAAACCATATGTCGCAGGGCTGAACATCCCCGACATTAGTGTCGATCAGCAGACGAAGCTCGTTCATCGCCTGCTCGACGCGCGCCGCCACCCCTTCTTCGCCGCGCCCCATTGACATGCCAAACGTTGTCGTCGACCCATCTATGGCAACGCCAATTCCACGCAGATAATGGCTGAAATACCGAATCTTGCGCTGCTGACCGGCCACGGTGATGTCTTCGGTACTATCCGATTTCTTGTAGATGCGTTCTAGCAGGTCGACATTCGTGTGCCAGGACTCGACATCAATCCCCGGGCTTCCGACCAGATCGGCATGGTCGCGCGAATTTCCCGTCCCATCGAAAAAGACGCCAATGCGCAGCATGCCGCATCCCATGACGGCGGTATCCGTCGGACTGTCGCCGGCCTCGGCAGCCGCAGCTTCGGAGGCATCCAGCGCCGATGCGACGGAAATTTCTGTTGTCATAGCAATTCACTCATTAATTTACCTTGCAGCGCGACGTCACGGTAATGCCCGCACTGATAGCCGATTCTCTATCCTCCATCGCCATGGAATATACGCCATCCGCTTCAGACATGCCTGCCACCATACTGACAAGCCTCTCATCGGTCAGGGTTATCGGTGTTCCGCAGCCCTCCAGCAGGATCACAGGTGCGCGCATGGCCGCGGTGATTTTATCATCCTGCTTCAAACCCAGATAGAGCAGCAACTCGCGGCTTGATGTGGTAACTGTAAAATCAGCGCCCGGACCAAGCTTGACATTCAATACAGTGTGTTTCCCTTTGCCCCCGAAAGTTGGCATTTCAGACGCGCTCAATGCGAAATCCGCACGATAAGCTTGACCGCTAATGATGTCATGCCAGACCACCTCGAATTCCAGCCTGTCATTGAACGAGTTTTTGTAAGGTATCCCACCACCTTGGCTGCGGTCTCCGAATGTCTCTGAGATTTCTACTGACCCATTGATCCAGAGCTTTTTGGCCGATGGAGCCAAGGGATGCGCTGAAAGACTCAGGCCAAGGCTAGTCGGGCGGCTCTGTGCGCTATTCACCATAAACGTAACTCCTGCGATGAGGGCAAGCACCACGGGAATAAGAATTCTTTTTACCCTATACACCATGTGCCCCTTTTCCGGTCGAATGACTTTTCTCCGCAGCCATACGAGTTTTCAATGCAGTCTCGATACCTTCAATCAACTCATATGGCGGGGCCTGCCGCGGTCGGCTGCGAATGGCCTTGGAAATGTCCGGCATACTCATGAAATCTGGTCCCAACATCAGCTCCCAGCAGCAAAGCTTGACAAGATGGTCCCTCCTTTTGAACCCCATTGACAGGAAGATATCGCGCTTGGTGCG
>JAUNTV010000154.1 GCA_030538515.1 Paracoccus sp. (in: a-proteobacteria) | reverse complement strand
CGCGCCATGATCGCGCATGGCGACCGGCTGTGGATCCTTTGTCATCGCTGCCCCTTTTTTATCACCCCTCATGCCGGATCGACCGGCACCGGTTCCGTCAAAATGACGCTTGACGCATCGGAAAACAAACGTCATCATTTGAACGTAATGTTATATATTGAACACATCAAGGGTCGAAACGATGGATGCCTTCACAGATCGCCTTTCGCAGCGGGCCCGCGACACCACCCGACCCGCATTGGCCCATCAATCGCTTGGCCGCGCGCTGAGCGACGCCGAGAGCGGCCTTGCCGCGACAATGATGGCAGTGATGGCGGCGGGCGGAGATTTCGACGCCGTGGTCCGCAAGCTTGGCGCAGAGGGCGCGCCGGCACCGGTCTCGGGGCGGGTCGACTGGGATCTTGCGCTGCTGGAGGCCGAGCTGCGCGCCCTGAATGACGGGCTTGATGCGGCCTATCATGAGCACGGCTATGGCGCTTGAATTCCGCAATGTTTCCAAGCAGTTCATGCTTGACCCTGACAGGCCGCTGACGGCGGTGCAGGGCATTGATTTCTCTGTCTCGGATGGCGAATTCGTCGCCGTCGTCGGGCCTTCGGGCTGCGGGAAGTCAACCATTCTCAGCATGACAGCCGGGCTTTACCAGCCAAGCAGCGGCGAGGTGCGCGTCTCGGGCCGGCCCGTGGTCAAGCCCAATCCGCAGGTCGGGTTCATGCTGCAAAAAGATCTGCTGCTGCCCTGGCGAAGCATCCTGAAGAATGTCGAATTCGGTCTTGAGGCACGCGGCGTCGGGCGCGCCGAGCGGCGCGAGCGCGCCATGGCCGAGCTGGCGCGCTGCCATCTTTCGGGTTTTGAGAACCATTACCCCTATCAGCTTTCCGGTGGTATGCGCCAGCGTGCGGCACTGGCGCGGACGCTGGCCATAGACCCGGATATCATTCTTCTGGACGAACCCTTCTCGGCCCTTGATGCCCAGACCAAGCTACTGATTCAGAACAGCTTTGCCGAAACCATACAGGAAGCCGGCATCACCACGCTGCTGATCACGCATGATTTGTCCGAGGCCGTCATCATGTCCGACCGCGTGCTGGTGCTGTCAGAACGTCCCGGCACCGTGATCCGTGAGATCCCGATCGATCTGCCCGATCGTGCGCATCCCCTCAGGCGGCGTCAGATGCCGGAAGTTCATGCCCATGCCGCCGAGATTTTCGATCTGCTCAAGCTCGTTGAAAGGGCAGCCTGAGGGTCGATGACGCAGCGAAGCCCCAACAGGAGACCAAGATGAAGCCATTCCTTTCCAGTGTTGCCGCAGCCGTCCTGCTGGCGTTGCCGGCTCTGCCGGCCCGGGCCCAAACCGATCTGACCTATCTCTTTCCGGCACCGGATTTTCTGCCAGCCTTCGCGCCGTTCCATCTGGCGCTCGGCAAGGGATATTACGACGAGGCCGGGCTGAATGTCGATTTCCGTGTGGGGCAGGGTGGTGCCGATGTCGCCACACAGGTTGCCGTCGGCAATGCCGATCTGGGCGGCGGAATGGGCGATACGGCGATTATCGTGCGCGCAAACGGGCTGGAAATCCGTGGTGTGGCGGTTCTGGGCGGGCAGGGGCTGACGCATCTTGCATGGCGCAATGATCGCGATATCACAGGCCCTGAGGACCTGCGCGGCCGCTCGGTCGGGGTGATCAGCTTTCAGGATACGGCCTATTACAACCTGCTTGCCGTGCTGGCCGACAAGGGGATCGAACGCGGCGATCTGGATATTCAGGCGCTCGGCTCGGGCGGGCTGATCCAGAACATGATCGCGGGCTCCATCGATGCCATGTCTGGCGTGCCCGAATGGATCATCGCCATTGAGGATGCGGGCGTCGATCTGAGTGTGGTCCCGGCGCGCGATTACTTTCCCGCGCAGGCGCAGGCGATCATCGCCTCGGACCGGATCATCGCCGAAAACCCCGAGGCGATCGAAGGCTTCGTGCAAGCCACCTTGCGTGCGATTGACGATATCGTCGCCGACCCTGCGCAGGCCGCGCAGGATTACGTGGCGATCCAGGACCGTCATGCCGAAAGCATCGATCAGATCGAGCGGATCATGCGCTTCTATGTCCAGAGCGTCTATGCCGAAATGCCTGATCTGCCGCGCGGTGCTTTCGATGAGGGAATGCTGACGCGGATTCAGGATTTCTACATGGCCAATGATATCATCCGCGCCGCAGTGCCGATCGCGGATGTTTATACCAACCAGTTCATTATCCGCGAATGACCCGCAGCGCGCACGCATGTCGAAACCAGCAAGCCAGAAGGTCGCCTTTCCATGAGAGCTGATGCCGTTTTGCCTAAGGTCAAGACACAGGCCTCTGCCTTGCGTCAGGTTCTCGCCGGCCTGATCCGGCCCCATGTGCTGGTGGGTCTGGGCCTTCTGATGGCGATCCTGCTGGTCTGGGAATTCCTGCCGCCCGCGCTTGGCGTGCCGAAATTCATCGTCCCGACCATCAGCGACATGTGGGAGGAACTGGCCCGGATGTATCGGCGCGAGAACCTGATCCGCAATACCTGGTCGACCGGGCTTTATACGGTGCTGGGTTTTGCCATCGGCTCGGCACTGGGTGCGGTGATGGGCTATATGCTTGGGCTTTCGGCCTTCTGGGAAAAGGTGCTTTCGCCCTATATTCTTGCGTTGCAGATCGCGCCCAAGGTGGCCTTCGCGCCGCTGTTCATCATGTGGTTCGGCTATAACGCCACGCCGAAGCTGCTGGTAACGGTGCTGATCGTGTTCTTCCCGGTGCTGGTCAACGTGCTTGCGGCGATGAAGACGGTAGACCGCGACATGGTCAATCTGGCGCGCGCCTATTCGCTGACCCGCTGGCAGATATTCCTCAAGGTCGAGTTCCCCTCGACGCTGCCCAATCTGATGGCGGGGCTGCGCATATCGTCAACGCTGGCGGTGATTGGTGTCACCGTGGGCGAATTGGTTGGTGGCAATACAGGGCTTGGCTTTCTGATCGCGTACGGCGGCGGGCAGGCCAATGCCGCGATGGTGTTCAACGCCATCGTGCTGCTGACGCTGATCGGCATCGCGCTTTATTCGGTCATAGCATGGGCCGAGGAACGATTGCTTCATTACATCCCCAAGGCCCATGGCTGACCGTGCCCGGCCGTTCCAATCCAAAACCACCGGAGAGTATCATGACGTCTGTTCCCAAGAAGATCTTCCCCTCGGTCGAGCCTGACGACGTTGAAATCCCCGAAGGGAAATCCCTGGGTGAGTGGATCGAGGCCCGCGTCGCGCGCTATGCCACCCGGACGCTGGATTGGGATGCGCTGAAATTCCAGGCCGATTACGACCCGATCTATCGCCGCGCGCAGATGCGCTATGTCGGCACCGGCGCGACCGGGATCGCCAATGACGAAAACGTCGTGCAGGCCGAGAATTTCACCTTCTCGACCATGGTTCTGCCGGCCGGCTGCGAGGGGCCTCTGCATATCCACCGCGACGCCGAGGAAATCTTCTTCATCCTCAAGGGTCACAAGATCCGGCTTTTCATCGAGCATAAGGGCGAGCTGGTCGAGACCGTCCTGACCGAGCGCGATCTGATCTCGGTCCCACCGGGCGTCTATCGGGGGCTGCGTAATGAAGGCATCGAGGAAGCCCTCATGTGCGTGATGATCGGCAATCCCAAGCCGGTGACACCGACCTACCCGCCCGAGCATCCGGTCTCGAAAATCCCGCGCCCCGCCGGTGTCAAAGCCGCCGGATGATCCGACGCGCACGGTCCCCGTGCGCGCGCCAGAACCTCGCCCAGAAGGTGCCATGATGAGCCAGTTCGACAAGAAAACCCTGATCGAAGAGCGCGTGAACACCGGCCTTCCTGGCCAGTGGTATCCCGTCGCCAAATCGGTCGAGATCAAGGCAACCAAGCCTTACGGCACGATGCTGCTTGGCCAGAAGCTGGTGCTTTGGCGCGGCAAGGACGGCAAGATCAACTGTATCGAGGATTTCTGCCCCCATCGCGGTGCGCCGCTGTCTTACGGCGAGATCCACGAGGGCAATATCGGCTGCCGCTATCACGGCGTGATTGTCAACGGCGAAGGGACTGTCGTGCGCGTGCCCGCCATGCCCGAATGCGCGCTTGAAGGGCGCAAGGCGCTGCGGCATTTCCATGTCACCGAGCATTCGGATGCGGTTTTTGTCTATATCCCCAGCGAAAGCCGGCCCGAGCCGCCCGAACTGGTGATGCCGCCGGAACTTGATTCGGCGGAATGGACGGGCTTTCTCTGCACCGCGGTCTGGCAGACCAATTACCGATATGCGCTGGATAATCTCGCCGATCCGATGCATGGCTGCTATCTGCATTCACAAAGCTTCACCCTTGCCTATGGATCGAAGCAGGATCTCATGCGGCTCGACAAGACCGATCACGGGTTTCATATCACCCGCGTCGGGCAGGTCGGCGACAATTTCGACTGGGCTGAATTCGCTGTTCATCCCGGCAATATGTATTGCTTCCTTGATATTCCCTACCCGCCAGCGGCGGGGCCGGGTGGCAATATGCGCATTATCGGTTTTACCACGCCCATCGACGCCACGACCTGCAAGGTGTTCTTCTGGCGGATGCGCAAGGTCTCGGGGCTGGCGCGCGAAAGCTGGCGGTTTCTTTATCGCGCCGCGCTGGAGGAACGCCATTGGAACGTGCTGGAACAGGACCGGGTGATGCTGGAAGGGATGCCCGATGACGCCCGCCGGCGCGAGATGCTGTATCAGCATGATCTGGGCGTCAGCCGCATCCGCCAGATCCTGACCCGCGCCGCCAGGGAACAGATCGAGGCCGAGCTTGGCACCGAGGCGGCTGAATGATGCTTGCGGGGCGCACCGTTCTGATCACCGGGGCGGCTGGCGGTCTGGGCCGGGCGCTGGCGCTGGCTTGCGCGGATTTCGGCGCGCGGCTGGTGCTGGCCGATATCGATCTGCCGGGGGCCAAGGCGGTCGCGCAGGACACCGACGGGCGCGCGGTCCGGGTCGATCTGGGCGATCCGGCTTCGATCCTGGCGCTGGCGGACGATATCGCCGCGCATGAGGGGTGCCTGCATGGTCTGGTCAATAATGGTGCGCTGGCCAATATCGGCGGGCGCGCGCTTGCCGATATCGAGATCGAGACCTTCGACCGCGCCATGACCGTCAATGTGCGCGGCACATGGCTGATGACGCGGGCGGCACTGCCTTTGCTTGCGGCATCGGGCTCGGGTCGGGTGGTGAATGTCGCCTCGGATACGGCGCTTTGGGGCGCGCCGAAGCTTCTGGCCTATACCGCATCCAAGGGCGCGGTTATGGCGATGACGCGTTCGATGGCGCGTGAACTGGGGCCCGAGCGGATCGGCGTCACCTGCGTGGCCCCCGGCATTCTGACCACGCCCTCGACCGAATATGTGCCCGAGGCCCGCCACCGCCATTATGCCGAGGGGCGTGCCGTCCCCGGCCCGCAGCCGCCCGAAGATATCACCGAGACCATGGCCTTCCTGCTGACCGAGGCGGCGCTGACCCTGACCGGGCAGGTTCTGCCGGTCAATAACGGCTTCGTTTTCGTGACATGACCCCCTGGCGTGATCATAGGGCCGAAGGGATATTCTGGCGCGAGCGTCCTGGTCCCGGACCGGTCGCGGTGCTGCTTCACGGTATCGGCTCTCGGGCAGGCAATTGGGAACGGCTGGCGCGCGCGCTTCCCGAATGGCGTCTTTTCGCCTGGGATGCGCCGGGTTATGGCCATTCGGTCCCGCTGGCTGCCGAATGGCCGGTGGCGCGCGATTATGCCGGGGCGCTGAAAGCAGGCTTGCGCGCGCTTGGCCTTGGGCGGGTGCATCTGATCGGCCATTCGCTTGGCACACTGATCGCGGCAGCTTTCGCACGTGCCTGGCCTGCGGATGTTGTCAGCCTGACGCTTCTGTCCTGTGCGCAAGGGGGCGGCGGCGCGCCGCGTGAACCGCTTGGGCCTGCCTATCAGGCCCGCATCGACGCCCTTCAGGCCAAGGGCGCTTCTGCTTTTGCCCGATTATGTCCCTGATGCTATGGCCATTCAGCAATAAACGGCCCTGAAAGCCAGCATCCCATTCATTTCACGGATATGGCCCGACGGGGCCTGCCTGAAGGGGCATCGCCGGGCGACCGGCTTTCGGTCGAAAAGGAGGACTGGCGACAAGAGAGGTCGCCTGATCGGTCGGCTGAAAGGCGGTATAAACAGCCGACCTCATGCCACTGCCGATGCCTAGGGTCGCCCGATCCGCGTTTCGGGACGCACCGCGTCCAAGCTGGCCAATTTACGCCAGATGCCGCGCGCCAACCCCACACAATCAGCGCCAGTGGCGCGGCAAGATTGATCTGCCGCCCAAGGGGTGCCGATCCATTGCAGGCCGTGCCAGACGATCAGATTAGCATTTCGATCAAAGTGTGCATCGGAAGGATTCCCCTGAGGTCTGATTTGTGGTTCACCCTTTATGGGCGGATCAGGACCATGCCAGCACCGTTACCAAAGGAACTCCGAGATTGTTTCGCGCGATTGATCGAAGAGGGGCTGTCAGGCAGGGAGGCGTCGCGCCTTCTTCAGGTTTCTGCCGCGACTGGTGCGCGCTGG
>JAUNTV010000153.1 GCA_030538515.1 Paracoccus sp. (in: a-proteobacteria) | reverse complement strand
AGACGCCGGTAACATATTGATCCGTAAAGCCGATAAACCATGCGTCGCGGTAGGATGAGGTCGTGCCGGTCTTGCCCGCCGCGTCACGATCCCCCAGTTTCGCGCGCCCGCCGGTGCCGTTCTGGATCACCTGCCGCATCATGGCGATCAGATTGCCCGCCGCCTGCTGCGAGATCACCCGCTGCCCCATCCCGCCGCTTTGCGCGATCATCGGGCGCTCGTCGCCCTGAATGCGCAGCTCGACCACGCCGTAAGGACGCACGGCGCGCCCGCCGTTGCGGATACCGGCATAGGCACCGGTCATCTCAAGCAGGGTCGAATCGAACACGCCAAGCCCGAGCGAGGGCACATTGGGCAGATTGGTGCCGACGCCGAATTCCTCGGCGATGCGCAGGACCGAATCGCGGCCGGCCTTTTCCTGAATGCGGATCGTCGCGGTGTTCAACGATTGCGCAAGCGCGCGCGTCAGCGTCACATCGCCCGAATAGCGCCGGGTATAGTTCTGCGGCGACCACGGCCTGCCGCCACGGATATTGATAGTCAGCGGTCCGTCATGAACCATGCTGTCAGGCGTCATGCCCTGATCCAGCCCGGCTGCGAAAACGAAGGGCTTGAAGCTGGAACCGGTCTGGCGCTTGGCCTGCGTGGCGCGGTTGAAGACGCCATGGACCACCGTATCGCGCCCGCCGATCATCGCGCGCACCGCGCCATCGGCGGACAGAACGACCACGGCAGCCTCGGCCTTGGAGCCATCCTTCACCTTCTCGTCGAAGATGCGTTTCATCGCGCGTTCGGCGGCGCGCTGCACATTCTGGTCGAAGGTGGTCAGGATGGTGACATCCTCGGTCGTTTCGGTGGTCAGGAAACCGGGGCCCGATTCCATCAGCCAATCGGCGAAATAGCCGCCCGCGCGCGCCTGCGCCGCCTGTGACAGAACTGCCGGATTGGCCTTGGCCTGCTGGAACTGCGCATCCGTGATCCGGCCCTGTTCATGCATCAGGTTCAGCACGGTGCTGGCGCGGTCCTGCGCGCGCTGGATATTCGAGGTGGGCGCGAAATAGCTGGGCGCTTTCAGCAGGCCCGCCAGCATCGCCGCCTCGGCCACGTTGATATCCTTGGCGGGCTTGTCGAAGTAACGTTCGGACGCCGCTTCAAAACCGCGCGCGCCCCCCCCCAGATAGGAACGGTTCATATAGATCCCGAGGATCTCATCCTTGGAATATTTCAGCTCAAGCGCGAAGGAATAGGGCACTTCCTTGACCTTGCGCCACAGGCTTGAGGTGCGGCACTCGGCCTCGTAGGCGGCCTCGTCCTTCCAGCGCGCCGGATCGAAGCTTTCGCCAAGGCAGAGCAGCTTCGAGACCTGCTGCGTGATGGTCGAGCCGCCATGCCCTTCCAGCGGGCCGCGCCCGGCGGACATGTTGATCCTGATGGCGCTGGCGATGCCGCGCGGGTCGATGCCAAGGTGGCTGTAGAAGCGCCGGTCCTCGGTGGCCACGACCGCATCGCGCAGCGCAGGCGCGATCTGGTCGGGCGAAACCATGCCGAAGGTCTCGCCGCGCCAGGCGAAGACCTTGCCCTCGCGGTCGAGCATGGTGACGCCGCCGCGCGCGCGCGCGTCGAACAGCGCCGAGGCTTCCGGCAGTTGCGAATAATAGTAGAAGGTCGATATGCCCAGAACCAGCGCCACCGTCAGCGCCGAGAACCAGATCGTGCGCGAGAAGATCTTCCAGATCAGCGTAACAAGGCCCGTCACCCCGCGCGTCACCAGATTGCCGCGCCGGACCGGCGCGCGCCTGCCGGATCTGCCGCGCGGCGTCTGGCCCGAGGGCTGGGTCGGGTTGGAATAGCGTCGTTCAGCCACCACGGGGCGGCCCTTGCCGGGTTTTTCTGCCATATGCCTGCGTTCCTGCGCGACCGTGTCCCGGCCTGTTTGTCAGCAATATACAGGATTGTCCTGGCGAAGCGAAGTCAAATGACCTGTGCGTGACGTGCCGGATTTTTGGGCAAACCGGCTGATAATTGCCGTGTTTCGCGTCTCTGCCCGCTTTCTGCACGGGCATCGGCCCCCCATGCTTGAGGATCGCCCTTCTCTGCCGCCTCGTGAGGCTATGCCGCCCTTCGCCTTCGGGCCGGGGCGGGACGGACCGAAAAGAGGTAAGCCCATGCTCAGAATCACCCCTCCCCTCGCCTTGCTGGCGCTGCTTGCGCAGCCCGCGCTGGCGCAGGAAACCACCGCCGCGACCGACTTCGCCAGCGCTGTCGATGTCGCCTATATCTTCAACACGCTTCTGTTCCTGATCGGCGGCTTTCTGGTCATGTGGATGGCGGCGGGCTTTGCCATGCTGGAAGCGGGGCTTGTGCGTTCCAAGAACGTGACCACGCAGCTTTTCAAGAATGTCTCGATCTTCGCCATCGCAGGCGTCATGTTCTGGCTGGTGGGCTACAACCTGATGTATCCGGGCGATCACTGGACCGTCACCAACCTGATCGGTCAGCTTTTCCAGCCCAAATCCGTTGACGCGGTGGGCGCGGGCAATGCGGCGGATGGCTATTCGTCGGGCTCGGATTTCTTCTTTCAGCTGATGTTCTGTGCCACCACGGCATCCATCGTGTCGGGCACCCTGGCCGAGCGGGTGAAGCTGTGGCCCTTCATGATCTTCACCGTGATCCTGACCGGCTTCATCTACCCCATCGAAGCCTCGTGGCAATGGGGCGAGGGCTGGCTGAATCAGCGCGGCTTCTCGGATTTCGCGGGTTCGACCCTTGTTCACGCGACCGGGGGCTTCGCAGCCCTTGCCGGTGCCATCGTGCTTGGCCCGAGACTGGGCAAATACCGCGCCGATGGCCGCATTCAGGCGATGCCCGGCTCGAATCTGGCGCTGGCGACATTGGGGATGTTCATCCTGTGGCTTGGCTGGTTCGGGTTCAACGGGGCCTCACAACTGGCGCTTGGCACGATCAGCGATGCCGCCGATGTCAGCCGTATCTTCGTGAACACCAATATGGCCGCAGCAGCGGGCGTGATCGCGGCGATCATCGCCACGCAGCTGATCTACGGCAAGATCGACCTGACCATGGTGCTGAACGGCGCGCTTGCGGGCCTTGTCGCGATCACCGCCGAGCCGCTGACCCCCTCGATCCCCGCCGCCCTGCTGATCGGCGCGGTCGGCGGCGTGATCGCCGTGGTCGCGGTGCCGTTGCTTGACCGGCTGAAGATCGACGATGTGGTCGGCGCGATCCCGGTGCATCTTTGCGCGGGCATCTGGGGCACGCTGATCGTCCCGGCGACCAATCCCGATACCAGCTATGTCACGCAGCTGCTTGGCGTGATCGCCATCGGTGCCTTCGTCTTCATCGCCAGCCTGATCGTCTGGATGGTGCTGCGCGCGGGCATGGGCATCCGCATCTCGCAAGAGGCAGAGATCACCGGGATGGATATCAGCGAAATGGGGATGGAGGCCTATCCCGATTTCGTCCAGCAGCGCTGATCCTTTCGCAAGGACCAGGAAACGGCGCCGGATTGCGGCGCCGTTTTGCGTGGCATGCGTGGCCTTTCAGCGAATGCGGGCGACCACGAAATCAGCCAGATCGCGCAGGACCGGCTTCAGCGCGCTGTCGGGCAAGGGGGCCAGTGCGTCGCGCGCGCGCGCAGCCCATTCCAGCGCGTCGCCGCGCGCGGCCTCCAGCGCGCCCCGGCGCTTCAGGATCTCCAGCGCCTGGCCCAGATCGCCGTCCCGCTGATCGCCGGCCTCGATGGTGCGCTGCCAGAAGGCGCGTTCAACCGCGTCGGCTTCGGCGATGGCCTTGATGACGGGAAGCGTCAGCTTGCGTTCGCGGAAGTCATCGCCGGTATTCTTGCCGATCACCGCAGCGCTGCCGCCGTAATCCAGCAGATCATCGGCGATCTGAAAGGCGATCCCAAGCGCATCGCCATAATCGAACAGCGCGCGGACATGATCTTCGGGCGCGCCTGCGATCACGCCGCCAACCTCGGTCGCGGCGGAAAACAGCGCCGCCGTCTTGCCACGCACGACTTGCAGATAGACCGCCTCATCCGTGGTCAGATCCTGCGCGGCAGTCAGTTGCAGGACCTCGCCCTCCGAGATCGTGGCCGAGGCGTTCGACAGGATCTCAAGCACCCGCATGACCCCGGTTTCGGTCATCAGCTGAAAGGCCCGCGCCAGCAGGTAATCGCCCACCAGCACGCTGGATTTGTTATCCCAAAGCAGGTTTGCCGTCGGCCGTCCACGGCGCTGCCGGCTTTCATCGACCACATCGTCATGCAGCAGCGTTGCGGTGTGGATGAACTCGACCGTGGCGGCCAGATGGATGTGAAAGGGACCCGCGTATCCGCAAAGCTTCGCCGCCGCCAGCGTCAGCATCGGGCGCAGGCGCTTGCCGCCCGCCTCGACCAGATGGGCCGTGACCTCGGGGATGCGCGGCGCGTGGCGCGAGGCCATGCGGGCGCGGATCAGGTCATTGACCGCCGCCATTTCCGCTTGCAACGCATGTTGCAGGCAATCCATCGGGGTCTCGGCAATGCGTGTGTCCATGGCGGCCTCCTTTCTTTTGATGCACTTGCCATGCGATGGACAGCCACGCAACCGCCCGCTAGCCTTGCGCGCATGAAAGAGCTTCTTCGCACCACCGATCCCCTGCGACTGATCCGCGCACAGGATATCCTGCGCGCCGACGGCATCGAAACCTATGCCTTCGACCAGCATATGAGCGTGCTGGAAGGCTCGCTCGGGATTTTGCCGCGCCGGCTGATGATCGCGGACCGTGATTACTTCATGGCCAGTGCCATCCTGCGCGAGCATGGTCTGGATGACTGAGACCCGCATCGACGCCTTCCTTGGCGGGCGCTTGCAGGCCGAGCAGCCCCGAAAGGGCTACCGCGCCGGTGCCGATGCGGTGATGCTGGCCGCCGCCTGCCCCGCAAGCCCCGGCCAGAAGGTGCTTGAACTGGGCTGCGGGGCCGGGGTGGCCCTGCTTTGTCTGGGCAGGCGGGTGCCGGGGCTGGCGCTGACCGGGATCGAACGCGACCCCGGCTATGCGGGGCTGGCGGCGGCCAATGCCGCGCGGAACGGCATTGAAATGGCTGTGATCACGGGCGATCTGGCCCGGCCGCCGCCCGCGCTGCGCGGTGAAAGCTTCGATCATGTGATCCTGAACCCGCCCTTTTTCGGCGCAGGCACGCGTTCGGGCGATGCGGCCCGCGCCGGTGCCCGGCACGAGGAAACGCCGCTTCGGATCTGGCTCGACATGGCGCTGCGCCGCCTTTCGCCGGGCGGCCGGCTGGTGCTGATCCATCTGGCCGAGCGGTTGGGGGATTGTCTGGGCGCGCTTTCGGGCCGGGCTGGTGACGTCGCGATTCTGCCCCTTGCCGCGCGCGAGGGGCGGGCGGCGGGGCGCATCATCCTGACTGCGCGGAAGGGCGCGCGCGCGCCGCTTCGCCTGCTGGCGCCGCTGATCCTGCATGACGGGCCGGTGCATCGGGGCGATCGTGAAAATCTTAGCGAAAAAGCGCAGGCGATTTTGCGCCATGCGGCGGCGCTGCCCTTTTCTACCGGCGATTGAGGGTGACAGAATCAAACTTCTATGCTGCAATCACCCTGTCAGACATAGGAGGACAAGAATGACGGTCGACGCACATATCGAAAGACTCCGTGAGAAGCATGACAGCCTGTCCAAAGCGGTTGAACAGGCGCAGCGCGCTCCGGGCAGCAGTGATTTCGAGATTGCCGAACTGAAGCGCGAGAAGCTGCGCCTCAAGGAAGAGATCGAACGCCTCAACGCCTGATCGACCGGCTTTGTGATGATGAAGGCCCGCGCCATCCGCGCGGGCCTTTTGCGGTGTCGGGGGGGCATGGAAGCCCCCCGCGTCAGCCGCGGATCACGAAAAGAACTGCGCCCCGTTGGCCGAGATGGTCGAGCCAGAGATGAAGCCCGCATCCTCCGAGGCCAGAAACACCACGCAGCGCGCGATTTCCTCTGGCTCGCCCAGGCGTCCGACCGGGATTTGCGGGATGATACGCTCGTTCAGGACCTTTTCGTCGATTGCGCGCACCATTTCCGTGCCGATATAGCCCGGTGCGATGGCGTTGACGGTGATGCCTGCGCGCGCGCCTTCCTGCGCCAGCGCGCGGGTGAAGCCGATATCGCCGGCCTTGGCGGCCGAATAATTGGCCTGGCCCGCCTGACCCTTCTGCCCGTTGACCGAGCTGATATTGATGATGCGCCCGAATTTCCGGTCACGCATCCCCGACCAGACGCCATGGGTCATGTTGAAAAGGCCGGTCAGATTGGTGTCGATGACCTCTTTCCATTGCTGCGGGGTCATCTTGTGGAACATGGCGTCGCGGGTGATGCCGGCATTGTTGACCAGAATGCCGACCGGGCCAAGCTCATCCTCGATCTGCCTGATGCCGGCCGCGCAGGCGTCGTAATTGGCCACGTCCCATTTATAGGTCTTGATGCCGGTCTCTGTGGTGAAGGCGCGGGCGGCGTCGTCATTGCCGGCATAGCTGGCGGCGACCGCATAGCCTGCCGCTTTCAGTGCCTTGGAAATGGCCGCGCCGATGCCGCGCGACCCCCCGGTTACGATGGCTGTCCTTGACATGGTTCCTCCCCCCTTTTGGAATAATGTCATTGAAATATTGCTAGCCGTATCGGGTCCGGCACGCAAGATCGTTGCGCGCCGGGTCGTGCAGGCTTAACGCTCGACGCA
>JAUNTV010000152.1 GCA_030538515.1 Paracoccus sp. (in: a-proteobacteria) | reverse complement strand
CATTCGCGACACCGTGGCCAAGGGTGGCCGGGTTCTGTTCGTCGGCACCAAGCGCCAGGCCCAGAAAGCCGTCGCCGAAGCGGCGGAAAAATCCGCGCAATTTTACATGAATCACCGCTGGCTCGGTGGCACGCTGACCAACTGGAAAACCGTGTCGCAGTCGATCAGCCGCCTCAAGGCCATCGACGAATCGATGGAGCACGGCGCCGAGGGGCTGACCAAGAAGGAACGCCTTCAGCTTGAGCGTGAGCAGGCGAAGCTTCAGGCCTCGCTCGGCGGTATCCGCGAGATGGGCGGCCTGCCCGACCTGATCTTCGTGATCGACGTGAACAAGGAAGATCTGGCCATTCTGGAAGCCCGCAAGCTGGGCATTCCGGTGGTCGCGGTCGTCGACACCAACTGCTCGCCCGAGGGTGTGGATTACGTGATCCCGGGCAATGACGATGCCGCCCGCGCCATCGCGCTTTACTGCGATCTGGCCAGCCGCGCGGCACTTGACGGCATGTCGGCGCAGATGGGCGCGGCAGGCGTCGATCTGGGCGCGCTGACCGAAGCCCCGGCCGAGGATCTGAGCGAGGAAACCGCCGAAGCCGAGGCCTGATCCCCTCGCGTCATCGAAACGTCACCGGACGGGGCTATGTCCCGTCCGTTCCCCATAAGAAGGAGAAACCACATGGCGATTACGGCCCAGATGGTGAAGGAACTGCGCGAATCGACCGGCGCAGGCATGATGGATGCGAAAAAAGCGCTGACCGAAACCGCCGGCGATATGGAAGCCGCCGTTGACTGGCTGCGCACCAAGGGGCTGGCCAAGGCCGCCAAGAAATCCGACCGCATCGCCGCCGAAGGGCTGGTGGGCGTTTCCGTGCGCGACGGCCGCGGCATCGCGATCGAGCTGAACTCGGAAACCGATTTCGTCGCCAAGAACGCCGATTTCCAGAAACTGGTGCGTGATATCGCCGATATCGCCGTGGAAACGGCGGATTCGGTCGAGGTGCTGCGCCAGACCCATCTGAACGGCACCCCCGTCGAAGAGGTCCTGACCGACGCCATCGCGCGTATCGGTGAGAACATGACCCTGCGCCGGCTGCATGTTCTGGATGGCGAGACCATCGTTCACTATGTCCATAATGCCGCCGCTGAAGGCATGGGCAAGATCGGTGTTCTGGTGGCGCTGAACGGCGACAAGGCCAAGGCCGAAACCATCGGCAAGCAGATCGCCATGCATATCGCCGCGACCAACCCGGCCTCGTTGTCGGAAGCCGATCTCGACCCCGCGCTGATCGAGCGCGAGAAGAACGTGCTGACCGAGCAGGCTCGCGAATCGGGCAAGCCGGATGCGGTGATCGAGAAGATGATCGTCGGCCGCATGGCGAAATTCTTCGAGGAAGTGACCCTTCTGGGCCAGAAATTCGTCATCAACCCCGATGTGACCGTGGCCGAGGCCGCGAAGGAAGCGGGCGTCGAGGTGGCCGGGTTCGTCCGCATGGAAGTGGGCGAGGGCATCGAGAAGAAGGAAGAGGATTTCGCGGCCGAGGTCGCAAAGACCCTCGGCGGCAACTGATCCGCTTTTGCTGATGCACATGCCGGTCCCCCGCGCGGGGGCCGGCATTTTCCATTGCACCGAAGGCTTCGCGCGTGCCACATCAGGCGCGAGATCGGAAAGGATGCCATGCCCTTCACCATCGCCATCGACGGGCCCGCGGCCTCTGGCAAGGGGACGATCGCGCGCGCCCTCGCGCGGCGTTTCGGCTTCCATCACCTTGATACCGGGCTGCTTTACCGGGCCGTGGGCGCCAAGGGCGGCGATCCGGTGGCGGCGGCGCAGAGCCTTGATGCGCAGGACCTGACGCGCCCCGATCTGCGCAGCAATGAAGCCGGGCAGGCCGCAAGCCGCGTGGCCGCCATCCCCGAGGTGCGCCAGGCCCTGACCGGGTTTCAGCGCCGTTTCGCGCGGCAGGAGCCGGGCGCGGTGCTGGACGGGCGCGATATCGGCACGGTGATCTGCCCCGATGCCGACCTGAAGCTTTACGTGATTGCCTCGGATGCGGTGCGCGCCGCGCGCCGCGCCGCCGAGATCGGCGCCGATCCGGCGGCAACGCTGGCCGCGCTGCGCGAACGCGATACCCGCGACGCGGGCCGCGATACCGCGCCTTTGCACGCCGCCGAGGATGCCGTTACGCTTGACACCACCAGCATGAGCATTACCGAGGCCGTGACCACAGCCGTCCGGCTGGTGCAGGCGCGGCGCGGCGCATAACCCGCGAAAATCAGCGAAACCAGCGTGAATCCCGGCCTTCCGGGCTTGTTATGGCGGGGATTCCGGGCTATATGGCCGCCCAAGTCAATCGAATGACATGGCCAGAACAGGCCACTGCTGAACCGGGTCGGGCTTGTGCCGCGACCCTTTGTCGTTCCGAAAGGCCCCCATAAAGACCGGCGGAGCCAACCGTCAGGCCAGCATATCAACGAAAAGGAAACTGGAAGCTTATGGCTGAACGCACAAGCATGGAAGAATTCGAGGCGCTGCTGAATGAGAGCCTTGAAATCGACACCCCGGACGAAGGTTCGGTTGTCAAGGGCCGGGTCATCGCCATCGAGGCGGGGCAGGCCATCATCGATGTCGGCTACAAAATGGAAGGCCGCGTCGATCTGAAAGAATTCGCAAACCCCGGCGAGGATGCCAAGCTGGCCGTCGGCGATGAGGTCGAGGTCTATCTGGACCGTGTGGAAAACGCGCGCGGCGAAGCCTCGATCAGCCGCGAGAAGGCCCGCCGCGAAGAAGCCTGGGACCGCCTTGAAAAAGCCTATGCCGCTGAAGAGCGCGTCGATGGTGCCATCTTCGGCCGCGTCAAGGGCGGCTTCACCGTCGATCTGGGCGGTGCCGTGGCCTTCCTGCCCGGCAGCCAAGTCGATGTGCGCCCCGTGCGCGATGCCGGCCCGCTGATGGGGCTCAAGCAGCCCTTCCAGATCCTGAAAATGGACCGCCGCCGTGGCAATATCGTCGTGTCGCGCCGCGCCATTCTGGAAGAATCCCGCGCCGAACAGCGCGCCGAGGTGATTTCCAACCTGACCGAAGGCCAGACCGTCGACGGCGTGGTCAAGAACATCACCGAATATGGTGCCTTTGTTGATCTGGGCGGTGTGGACGGGCTGCTGCACGTCACCGACATGGCATGGCGCCGCGTCAACCACCCCTCGGAAATCCTTGCCATCGGCGAGACCGTCAAGGTTCAGGTCATCAAGATCAACCGCGACAGCCACCGCATCAGCCTTGGCATGAAACAGCTTCAGGCCGATCCCTGGGATACCGTCGGTTCGAAATTCCCGATCGGTTCGGTCCATCAGGGCCGCGTGACCAATATCACCGATTACGGCGCTTTCGTCGAGCTGGAAGCCGGGATCGAGGGTCTGGTCCATGTCTCGGAAATGAGCTGGACCAAGAAGAACGTTCACCCCGGCAAGATCGTCTCGACCAGCCAGGAAGTCGACGTCATGGTGCTGGAAATCGACGAGGCCAAGCGCCGCGTGTCTCTGGGTCTCAAGCAGACGCAGCGCAACCCGTGGGAAGTCTTCGCCGAAACCCACCCCGCCGGCACCGTCATCGAGGGCGAGGTCAAGAACATCACCGAATTCGGTCTGTTCGTGGGTCTGGACGGCGATATCGACGGCATGGTGCACCTGTCGGATATCTCCTGGGATGCCCGTGGCGAAGACGCCATTCAGGACTTCCGCAAAGGTGATGTCGTGAAGGCCGTCGTGCAGGAAGTCGATATCGAGAAAGAGCGGATCAGCCTGTCGATCAAGGCGCTGGAAAACGAAGCCATGGCCGAGGCCGTCGAAGGCGTGAAGCGTGGCGATGTGATCACCGTGACCGTGACCGCCATCGAGGACGGTGGAATCGAGGTGGAATATAACGGCGCCAAGTCGTTCATCCGCCGTTCGGATCTGGCCCGCGACCGTCAGGATCAGCGGCCTGAGCGTTTCGGCGTGGGCGATCACGTCGATGTGCGCGTGACCAATGTGGACGCCAAGTCGCGCCGCCTTGGCCTGTCGATCAAGGCCCGCGAGATCGCCGAGGAAAAAGAGGCCGTCGAACAGTATGGCAGCTCTGATTCGGGTGCCTCGCTGGGTGACATTCTGGGTGCCGCGCTGAAAAGCCGCGAATAACCCGCCCATCAAAGATGTGAACGCCTCCGGCAGCGATGCCGGGGGCGTTTTTCGTTTTGGCCTTTGACCTTTCGCGTGGAATCATGCAACCAAATGATTAGTTTCGCGTTTCCAATGCACCGCGCATGCCGCCATGGCGCAGGCGCTTACAGGCTATCATTCGGGGGTGACATGATAAGATCCGAACTTGTTCAGAAGATTGCCGAAGAAAGCCCGCATCTGGTCCAGCGAGACGTGGACAGGATCGTCTCGACCATTTTTGACGAGATCATCGATGCCATGGCGCGGGGCGAACGGGTGGAGCTGCGCGGTTTCGGCGCGTTTTCCGTCAAGAAGCGCGATGCCCGGACCGGGCGCAACCCGCGCACCGGCGAGTCGGTCCCGGTCGAGGAAAAGCACGTCCCCTTCTTCAAGACCGGGAAGCTCTTGCGTGACCGGTTGAACGGCGAGGCCTGATCTGTCAGACCGGCAGGTGCCAAACCGGGGTTCCCTTTCATGCGCTTCATCCGCTTTCTTTTCATCGCCGTTCTTGCGGTCATTCTGATCGGAATTGCCCTGGCCAATCGCGGCGCGGTCACGGTGCGCGCCTTTCCGGCCGGGTTCGACCAGTATCTGGGCTTCGACTGGCAGATCAGCCTGCCGCTGTTTCTGGTCATCATTCTGGCCATCGTCTTCGGCATCGTGATCGGATTCGTCTGGGAATGGCTGCGCGAGGCGCATATCCGCAGCGAGGCCGCGCGCCGCAGGTCGCAGGTCGACCAACTGGAACGAGAGGTCGGCCATCTGCGCGAACAGCATAACGCGCCCACCGATGATGTGCTGGCGATTCTGGATCAGCCCCAGCCCCGCGCAACGGGCGGGGGCAGCAATCTGCCGGCGGCGCGCTGATTTGGCTCAGGTCAAGATCTGCGGGCTGACCCGGCCCGAAGATGTCTCTGCCGCGGTTGACGCCGGCGCGGGCTATCTGGGCTTCGTGTTTTTCCCGAAATCCCCGCGTCATCTGGATGCGGAAAGCGCGGCGGTGCTGGCCGCCGACGTGCCCGTCGGGGTCGCGCGCATCGGTCTTTTCGTGGATGCGCGGGATGATGAGCTTGACACCGTGCTGGCGAAAGTGCCGCTGGACATGCTTCAGCTTCACGGCGCGGAAACGCCGGCGCGGGTGGCTGCGATCAAGGCGCGCAGCGGCCTGCCGGTGATGAAGGCGCTTGGCGTGGCCGCGCCCGGCGATCTTGACGCGCTTTGGGATTACGGGCTGGTCGCCGATATGCTTCTGGTCGATGCCAAGCCGCCCAGGGATGCCGCGCTTCCGGGCGGCAACGGGCTGGCCTTTGACTGGCGCCTTCTGGTCGGGCGCAAATGGCTGAAGCCCTGGATGCTGGCCGGTGGTCTGACGCCCGAAAACGTGGCCGAGGCGGTGCGCATGACCGGCGCGCGTATCGTCGATGTGTCATCGGGGGTCGAAAGCGCGCCGGGCCTGAAGGACGCGGGCCTGATCCGCGCCTTCATCACCACCGCCGCGCGCTGATCAGGGCCGCAGGCTGACCCCGCCGCTGCCGGACCGGATCTGGATCTCGCGGATACGCGAAAGCTGATTGGTCGAGATCGGCAACGCCACGGTCAGCTGATCCGCCTGGCTGTTGGCCGGCATGGCGGCCTGCGGGCTGCCCGCAAGCGGCGGATTGCCGACCAGAACCAGCCGCAGGATACCGTCGAGGCCGGGGCGAAGCTGGCCCTCGGGCTGGATTTCCTCGGTGATGAGTTCCAGATCCCACCAGCCCTTGACCGGCGCAAAGGCCTGCACGACCAGCAATTTCCCTTCGTTCAGCGGCTGCATGCCCGCCGAAAGGATCTGCGGCACCGGCTGGCGCGGATCATCGGATTGAAGCGTCCAGCCCCCGCGCGGCTCCAATGTGGTGGGCGTGGTCTCACCACCAAACCAGCGCAGCGGATTCAGCCCGCTATCGCTGCCGATGCGGTTACAGGCGCTGACCGCAAGAACGGCGCCAAGGGTCAGGGCGATGGTGACGATACGCATGGTCTCTCCCGCATTTTTCCTTGGCCAGTGATAGGCGATCACCGGGCGGGGCGCAAAGCCTCTTTGACCTTGCCTGGTGATCGCGTTAGCAAGGCACCGCCTTTGGGAGATCGCGTCATGGCCAGCCCCGCCTTTGAAGATATCGTCGAGACATTCGCCTTTCTGGATGACTGGGAGGACCGCTACCGCCACCTGATCGAGCTTGGCCGCGCCATGCCCGCCATGGACCCGGCCCTGCAAACCCCCGCCAGCAAGGTCGATGGCTGCGCCTCTCAGGTCTGGATCGTGCCCCGGATCGAGAACGGGCGCTTCGATTTCACCGGGGACAGTGATGCGCTGATCGTGCGCGGGCTGGTCGCCGTGGTCCATGCGCTGTTTGCCGGCCAGCCCGTGGCCGAGGTCGCCCGCATCGATGCATCCGCCGAACTGGCCCGTCTGGGGCTGGACGCGCATCTTTCGGCGCAGCGCTCGAACGGGCTGCGCGCCATGGTCACGCGCATCCGCGAGCATGCAGCCGGGGGCTAGGAAAACAGCCGGATCAGGAA
>JAUNTV010000151.1 GCA_030538515.1 Paracoccus sp. (in: a-proteobacteria) | reverse complement strand
CGGGCAGATGCAGCACCAGATTGGTCGAGCCGCCCGTCGCCATCAGCCCGACGATGCCATTGACGAAGGCGCGCTCGTCCAGAACCTCGCCCACGGGCAGGAAATCATTGCCAAGCCGCGTGATCGCCGCCGCGCGTTCGGCAGCCGCCCCGGTCAGGGCGTCACGCATCTCGGTATTGGGGTTCACGAAGCTGGAGCCGGGCAGATGCAGGCCCATGAACTCCATCAGCATCTGGTTCGAATTCGCGGTGCCGTAGAAAGTGCAGGTGCCGGGGCTGTGATAGGATGCCATCTCGGCGGCCATCAGCGCGTCGCGCCCGACCTCTCCGGCGGCGAATTTCTGGCGGACCTTTGCCTTTTCGTCATTGGGCAGCCCGGACGGCATCGGCCCTGCCGGCACGAAGACGGAAGGCACATGCCCGAAACTGCCCGCCGCGATCACCAGCCCCGGCACGATCTTGTCGCAGACGCCAAGATAAAGCGCTGCATCGAACGTGTCATGCGACATGGCCACACCCGCCGCCAGGGCGATCACATCGCGCGAGAAAAGCGAAAGCTCCATCCCCGCGCGGCCTTGCGTCACCCCGTCACACATGGCGGGAACGCCGCCCGCGACCTGCACCGTCGCGCCCGCACGCGCGGCTGCGGCGCGGATCAGATCGGGGAAGCGCTCATAGGGCTGATGGGCTGACAGCATGTCGTTATAGGCCGTGACCACCCCGATATTGGGCTTCCGCGTCTCGGCCAGTTCGGCCTTGTTGGTCATCGCCGCATAGGCATGGGCCTGATTGCCGCAAGACAGATGCGCCCGGCGCGGTCCTTCCTCGGCGGCGGCGCGGATGCGCGCCAGATAGCTGCTGCGGGTCTGATGAGAGCGTTCGCGGATACGGTCGGTCACGCGGTCGATAGTGGCGTTAAGCGTCATGTCGGGCCTCGAGTCGCTTTTGCTTCTGTGGCGGTTATATACTGTTAGCGATAACATTGCAACCGGCACGGGGCTTGCCGACCGCGCGGGGGCGTGCCACATCGGGGCGAAGCGAAAGGATATGCCCATGACCACGCGCCCCGTCATCCGGCTTCGGCCCAAGACCAAGCCTCAGGCGATCCGCCACGGCTTTCCATGGGTTTTCGCCGATGAGATCGTCACCGACCGCCGCACGCGCGCCATTGTTCCGGGCACATTCGCGGTGCTGGAAGACCCCGAGCGTCGGCCGCTTGGCCTTGTCACGGTGAACCCGAATTCGAAGATCATCGGGCGGGTGATGGATGCCGATCCTGATGCGCAGATCGACGCGGCATGGCTGGCCGCGCGTCTGGCCCGCGCGCTGGCGATGCGGACGCGGCTTTACGACCAGCCCTTCTACCGGCTGGTGCATGCCGAGGCCGACGGCCTGCCCGGCCTGATCATCGACCGTTTCGGTGATGCCGCCGTGATCCAGCCCAATGCGGCATGGGCCGATCAGATGGCGGATCAGATCGCGGCGGCGCTGGCGGATGTCACCGGGGTCTCGACGGTGATCCTGAACGGGCAGGGCCGCGCGCGCGGGCTGGAGGGGCTTTCCGAACGGATGGAGGTCCTGACCGGCTCGGCCCCCGTGGCCCCCCTGCCGGTGCCGATGAACGGGGCGATCTATCTGGCCGATCTGATGGGCGGGCAAAAGACCGGCCTGTTCTATGATCAGCGCCCGAATCACGCTTTCGCGCAGCGGCTGGCCAAGGGCCGGGTGCTGGATGTGTTCAGCCATGTCGGCGGCTTCGGGCTGGCCATGCTGGCGGCGGGGGCGGATCATGCGACGTGCATCGACGGCTCGGCCCCGGCGCTGCATCTGGCCCGCGAAGGGGCGGTGGCCATGGGGATGGAAGCGCGTCTGGAAACCGTTCAGCAGGACGCTTTCGCCGCGCTGGAGGCCATGGCGACCGAAGGCCGGCAATTCGATGTGGTCATCTGCGACCCGCCGGCCTTCGCGCCCGCCAAACCCGCGCTGGAAGCGGGGCTGCGCGCCTATGAGCGCGTGGCGAAGCTGGCCGCGCCCCTTGTCGCGCCGGGCGGTTATCTGGGGCTTTGTTCATGCAGCCATGCCGCCGATCTGACCAGTTTCCGCAATGCCTCGGCGCGCGGGATCGGGCGTGGCGGGCGGCGCGCGCAGCTTATCCACAGCGGGCAGGCCGGCCCCGATCATCCGGTGCTGCCGCAACTGGCGGAAACCGGCTATCTCAAGGCGCTGTTCTTCAGGCTGGACGGATGATGATCGCGGTTCTTGACGCCAATGTGCTGTTTCCGACCGTGCTGCGCGAGATCCTGACCGATCTGGCGGCGGCGGGGCTTTACCGGCCCGTCTGGTCGGAACGCATCCTTGGCGAATGGACCCGCGCGGCGGAAAAGCTTGGGCTGGCCGAGGCCGGAACCGCCCGCGCCGAGGCCGCATTGCTGCGCGACCGCTTCCCCGATGCCGCCATGTCGGGCGATGAGACCCGCGCCCTTGGCTTCGACCTGCCCGATCCGAATGACCGGCATGTGCTGGCCGCTGCGCTGGAAGCCGGGGCCGGGCTGATCGTGACCATGAACCTGCGCGATTTTCCGCGCATGGCGATGGCGGCGGCGGGGATGCGCGCGATTCACCCCGATGCCTTCCTGACCGATCTCTGGGCGCATCACCCCGATGCCGTCGCCGCCGCCGCCCATGCGGCGCATGCGAAAGCCGAACGTCTGGGGGCCGCGATCAGCCTTGGCGCGCTGATGAAACGCGCCCGCCTGCCGCGTTTTGGCCGGGCGCTGCGGCGCGAGGAAGCTGCGACTTGCTGCTAACGCTAACACAAGATAGACAACCCCAGTCCAAGGAGGTGCTCATGGCCGTCAGAACCATCCCCGTCGAGGATTTCGATCTGGTGATTTTCGGTGCCACGGGCGATCTGGCCCACCGGAAGATCCTTCCGGGCCTTTATCGCCGCTTTCTGGCCGGTCAGATGCCGCCCGGGGCGCGCGTGATCGGTGCCGCCCGATCACCCTTGAGCGATGATGATTTCCGCGCCGATATCCGCAAGGCGATCGAGACCTTCGCGCCAGGCGCCGACCCCGGCCAGATCGACGCCTTTCTGGGCCAGCTTTCCTATGTGGCCATCGACGCCAGGGGCACTGGCGGCTGGGATCAGCTGAAGGCGATGATGCGCCCCGGCGTGGTGCGGGCTTTCTATTTCTCGGTCGCGCCCTCGCTTTTTGGCGATCTGGCGCAACGTCTGTCGGAATATGGCATTGCCGATGCCGACAGCCGGATCGTGGTCGAAAAGCCCTTCGGGCGGGATCTGGCCTCGGCGCGTGCGCTCAACGATACGCTGGCGCGCCATTTCAGCGAAGGCCAGATCTACCGGATCGACCATTATCTGGGCAAGGAAACCGTCCAGAACCTGATGGCGGTGCGCTTTGCCAATATCCTGTTCGAACCGCTCTGGAACGCGCAATTCGTCGATCATGTCCAGATCACCGTCTCGGAAACCGTGGGCGTGGGCGGGCGCGGCAGCTATTACGACAATTCGGGCGCGATGCGCGACATGGTGCAGAACCACCTGATGCAGCTTCTGTGCCTGACCGCGATGGAGCCGCCCTATCACTTCGACCCCGACGCCGTGCGCGACGAGAAGCTGAAGGTGATCCGCGCGCTCGAACCCGTCGCCGAAACCGAGATCGTGCGCGGCCAGTATCAGGCCGAAGGCGACCAGCCGGGCTATCTGGAAGACGCCGAAAACCCCGCCAGCCGGACCGAAAGCTATGTCGCGCTGAAGGTGCGCATCTCCAACTGGCGCTGGCAGGGGACGCCCTTCTATCTGCGCACCGGCAAGAAGCTGCGCGCGCGCGCCAGCGAGATCGTCATCACCTTCAAGGAGCCGCCGCATTCGATCTTCGACGAAAGCGGGCAGAAGGCGAACCAGCTTGTCATCAAGCTGCAACCCGATGAAGGCATGGACCTGACCGTGATGATCAAGGAACCCGGCCCCGGTGGCATGCGGCTGATGCAGGTGCCGCTGGACATGTCCTTCGCCGACGCGCTTGGCCCCGACGGTGCCGATGTGCCCGACGCCTATGAGCGGCTGATCATGGATGTGATCCGGGGCAATCAGACCCTTTTCATGCGCGGCGACGAGGTGGAAGCGGCCTGGGCCTGGGCCGATCCCGTCATCACCGCCTGGGAAGAAGGAAAATCCCGCCCCGAACCCTATGATCCCGGCTCATCCGGGCCCGAAGAAGCCCTGCGCCTGATGCATCGTGACAATCGCCGCTGGCGGGAGATCCGCGCATGAAACCTGAAATCATCACCTATCCCGACCGCGAACTGATGGCGCTGTCGCTGGCCGACCGCATCGCCGGCGAATTGCGCCAGCAGCTTGAGGCCATCGGCCCCGCCAGCCTTTGCGTGCCCGGTGGCTCGACGCCCGCGCCGATGTTCAGGGCGCTGTCGGCCCTGTCGCTGGATTGGGCGAATATCACGGTGTTTCTCAATGATGAACGCTGGGTGCCGGGCAGCAATCCGCGCTCGAACTCGGCCATGCTGCGCCAGACGCTGATGAACGGGCCAGCGGCCTCGGCGGATTATCTTGACCTTTACACGGGCGATCCCACGCCCGAAGGGGCCGCCCCCGCGCTGTCGGAACGCATCGGCGCGCTTCTGCCCCTGACCGTGCTGGTCCTTGGCATGGGCGATGACATGCATACCGCCAGCCTTTTCCCGCGCGCGCCGGGGCTGGACGCGCTTCTGGCCGCTGACGCGCCCCCGGTCATGGCCGCGCTTGGCGGGGCCGAGCCGCGCATCACCCTGACCGCGCCCGCCCTGCAATCGGCGATGAATATCCATGTGATGATCACCGGCAGCCAGAAGCGCGCGGCGCTTGATGCCGCCATCGGTGCCGATCCTCTGGACGCGCCGATCTCTGCCTTCCTTCGCAACGCGGTGGTGCATTATGCCGATTGACATGGACGCCCTCTGGACCCGCCTGCAAGCGCTCCGCCCCGATGGCGCGCGCCGCATCACCGCGCTTTTCGACGCCGATCCCGCCCGCGCGCAGGATTTCGCCATCCATGCCGGGGGGATGGTCTTCGACTATTCCAAGACCAATATCGATGCCGAGACCCGCGCGGCGCTTCTTGATCTGGCCGCCGCCACCCCCGAAAAGCGCGAGGCCATGTTCACCGGCGCCCGCATCAACGAGACCGAGGGGCGATCTGTCCTTCACACCGCGCTGCGCAACCCCGGCCAGCCGCTGGTGGTCGAAGGCCAGGATATCAGCGCCGAAGTCAGCACCACGCTGGACCGGATGGGCGCTTTCGCCGATGCCCTGCGCGGCGGCAGCTTCAAGGGGCAGGGCGGGCCGATCACGGATGTGGTCAATATCGGGATCGGAGGCTCCGATCTCGGCCCGAAAATGGCCGCGCTGGCGCTGGCGCCCTTCCATGACGGGCCGCGCACGCATTTCGTCTCGAATGTGGACGGGGCGGATATCGCCGATGTGCTGGCCGGGCTGGACCCGGCGCGCACGCTGGTGATCGTGGCCTCGAAAACCTTCACCACCATCGAAACCATGACCAATGCCGAAACCGCGCGGAACTGGATGGCGAAAGCCGTGCGCGAGCCTGCGGCGCAATTCGCGGCGCTGTCCTCGGCCACGCAGAAGACGGCGGATTGGGGGATCGATGCGGCCCGCGTCTTCGGCTTCGAGGATTGGGTCGGCGGGCGCTATTCCATGTGGGGCCCGATCGGGCTTTCGCTGATGATCGCCATCGGGCCGGATCGTTTCCGCCAGATGCTGGCGGGCGGCGCGGCCATGGATGCCCATTTCCGAACCGCGCCCCTGGCGGAAAACATGCCGGTCATGCTGGCGCTGACCGGGATCTGGCACCATCAGATCATGGGCTATGCGACCCGCGCGGTTCTGCCCTATGAAAACCGCCTGTCGCGCCTGCCGGCCTATCTCCAGCAGCTTGAGATGGAATCGAACGGCAAGCGCGTGGCCATGGACGGCAGCGATCTTGCGCAGCCCTCCGGCCCGGTGGTCTGGGGCGAGCCGGGCACCAATGGCCAGCACGCCTTCTACCAGCTGATCCATCAGGGCACCCAGATCGTGCCTTGCGAATTCATCGCCGCCGCGCGCGGCCATGAACCCGAACTCGATCACCACCATAAGCTGCTGCTGGCCAATTGCCTTGCCCAGTCCGAGGCGCTGATGCGCGGCCGCGACCTTGATGCCGCCCGCGCGCTGATGGCCGAAAAGGGGCTGGCGGGCGCGGAGCTGGACCGTCAGGCGCGCCACCGCGTGTTTCCCGGCAACCGCCCCTCGACCACGCTTCTGATCGAAGAACTCACCCCCTTCACGCTTGGCCAGATCGTCGCGCTTTACGAACATCGCGTCTTCACCGAAGGCGTGATCCTTGGCATCAACAGCTTCGATCAATGGGGGGTGGAACTGGGCAAGGAACTGGCGCTGAAGGTGGCACCCCTGCTGGACGGCGAAGCCTCGCCCGATCACGACGCGTCGACCCGCGCGCTTGCCGCCGATATCCTGAAAATGCGCGCTGCATCACCGCAGTGAACCACCGGGGGCAGGCCCCAAGCCCCGCCCGGAAAGGCGCACCGGCAGCGATTGACGGGAATACCCCTCTCATCAGTGCTGAAATACCTTGGGGTGTGGGGCAAAGCCCCACTTCTCAGCGATCAGCCGGGCGCAGGCGCAGCCAGATCAGCGCGGCACCCGCCAGTACCAGAAACGGCACCATCACCAGATTGACCGCGCTCCATCCCGCCTGCGCAT
>JAUNTV010000150.1:224-6810 GCA_030538515.1 Paracoccus sp. (in: a-proteobacteria) | reverse complement strand
TGCACCACTGCCAGCGGTGTGCGCTTCGGCGGGGCCATCGGCGCGGTGTCGGGCATCAGGACGTAGCGGCCGGTGAAGGCATAGCCGTTGCTCTCGGTCCCAGAACCATAGGCCTCGCTGACGAAATGATGGCTGGCGGAAAGGCAAAGATAGGCCTCGCCCGTGTCTGGCACTTTATCGCCCGACAGCTTGACCCGCATCCCCGCCCCAAGGCTTACGCAATCGCCCACCGCCCGGTTGCGGCGATCCGCGCCGCGCTCCTGCTCGGTCCTGAGACCAGCAACCAGCTTGCCAACATCCTGCGTCAGATAATCGCCGGGGTAATCGAAACTCTCGATCTGGCCCTGGGCGTGTTGCGCATCGCCCAGCCGCTCGGTTTGGTTAAAGGGCGCGTTCACCCTACCTCCGAATCGAAATCGCAAAGCTATAAATCAGGGGCGGTTTTACCCCGCCTGGGATCGGATGAACAGCACCGGCGGCGGCCCGATGGAATGCCCACTTCAGGGCCTTCAGCGTCAAGAACCAAAATAAAATCAATGATTACATAACATGGAGGAACTTCCTGACCTGCATCCCCGTTGATCCCTCGCATCATGACGAGAGCCCGCGGGTTGTTGTGCACTGCCTACCACTTTGGACCGCCCGAAGGTGGCGTTTTCGGGCTTGGTCACGGCGGCGTGCTGGTGACGCCTTCGGGAAAGTGCAGCGCGCTCGGGACGATGTAGCCGATGGCGCTACGGGGTCGATCATCGTTGTAATGTCTGCGCCAACCCGGATTGCGCATTCTTTCGCTGGAGGTCATGCATGTGTATGCCCTGCGGGAAGGTGTTCCCTTCAAATCCCTGAATCCCGCCATGCCGCTTCCGTCCCGGTTCCAGCCCCTGAAAGCCAAGGCCCTTAACGCCGAGCCCCTGACGGATGAGGATATGGCCCTGGCACGCGGTTATATCGTTCCATCCGCCACGCCATGGAACATGACGAACAACCCCGAGAATGATTACATTCGCGAGACCATTCACAACCGCCCGGCACGCGCCACCAATGAACCGCCGCCCCCGCCGGATTATCTTTCGATGTCTGATTGATACCCCTTCACCCTGAAGGGGGCTGGTTTCAGATAACCGACCGCGCGGCCATCAATCCTCATCATCGAAAATGCCGCTTTGGACTGGCGGGTCAAGATCGCGGTAAAGGGTCTGCGCCTGCGCTGCGGGGCCGCGCTTTTCAGACAGCGCCAGCACCTCGATACGGCGGCGGATGCGACCAAGGCGCAGCTCGATCACGGTGCCGGGGCGGATCATGCGGGCGGGCTTGACGCTTTCTCCGTCGATCCTTGCGCGCCCGGTCCCGATCACCTGCTGCGCCAGCGCGCGCGTCTTGACGAAGCGCGCGGCCCACAGAAACTTGTCGATGCGAAGCTGCTCCACCCGGTCAGCGCGGATCGGCAAGCGCGCCGGCGATACCGCCCAGATCATAGCCCGCCCCGGCAGCAAGGCGCAGGATCTCGGCCGGCTCAAGCTGGCCCGACTGGCTGAGCGCCCAAAGCGTGGCCGAGCGCGTCCCCGAGCGGCAATAGGCCAGAACCGGCCCCGGCAGTTCCGCCAGCGCCGCGCCGAAATCGGCGATCAGTTCCGGCGTCAACCGACCGGGCGCAAGCGGCAGATAGCGGAATTCCAGCCCGGCAGCGGCGGCAGCTTCGGCAATGTCGCGCGATCCGGGCTGGCCGGCTTCTTCGGCATCGGGTCGGTTGCAGATGATGGCGCGATACCCCTGCCCGGCCGCCTGCGTGACATCGGTGGCGGTGATCTGGGGCGTCACCGAAATGCGGTCATTGATCCGTCTGATATCCATCCTGTCCCCGCTGGCCCTTCCTTCGCGCCGCATCCCGGCGCTTTCCTAGCGCACTGCCTTCACGCCCTCAAGGATCAGCGTGGTGGCGATATCGGCGTAATCCCTGCGCGTCAGCACCCCGTCATCCCGGAACCACATATAGACCCAGTTCATCATGCCGAAAAGCGACATGGTGACCGGAAGCAGCAGGGGGCGGCCTTCCTTCAGGCCGGGGTTGATGCTGTCGATCACCACCGAGAAGCGGCGCACGATCCGGCGTTCGATCCCCGCCAGCGCCTGCTGCTGATCGGCGCTGAGCGCGCGTTTGGCGTTAAGCTGCACCACATGTTCGTTATCGGCGCCGCGATAGATTTCCAGCATGGCCGCGACCAGATTGCGCAGCCGCGCATGATCGTCCAGGCTGGCATCATCGGCGGCGGCCACGGCCTCGTCAACCTCAAGAAGATGGGTTTCGATGATCGCGAAAATCAGCGCATCCTTGCCGGGATAGTAGTGATAAAGCAATGCCTTGGACACGCCCGCGCGCTCCGCGATCTGCGCCATCGAGGCCTTGTCCATGCCCTGTTCGGCGATGACCGCCGCCGCATTGCGCAGCAGATCCTGTTGCTTCTCGGCGAAATCGGTTGCGCGGGTCCGGGCCATCGGTCCTCCTGTCTGTCCTCGGCGCGTCTCACGCCGGCTGAGGTGAATCGCGAAAAGGGCGCGAGGCCCGTGTCCTTAGCGCTCTTTCGGGCGATTGTCGACGACGCGGCGCGCCTTGCCTTCCGAACGCGCCACGCCCTGCGGGTCATGCACCACCACTTTCGAGGAAACCCCGATCACCGACTTGATGTGATGGGCCAGTTCCTTCGCCGCCCCATCGCGCGCGGCGGCATCGCCATGGGCGGGCAGGCATTCGCAATGCACGGTCATATTGTCCATCCGGTTCGCGCCGGTCGTCAATTCGATCTGGAAATGCGGCGCCAGCGCCCTGACCTTGAGTATCTGTTCCTCGATCTGGGTCGGGAAGACGTTCACGCCGCGCAGGATGATCATGTCATCGCTGCGCCCGGTGATCTTTTCCATCCGCCGCATGCTGCGCGCCGTGCCCGGCAGAAGCCGGGTCAGATCGCGGGTGCGGTAACGGATCATCGGCAGGCCTTCCTTGGTCAGCGTGGTGAAGACCAGCTCGCCCATCTCGCCATCGGGCAGAACCTCGCCCGTGTCGGGGTCGATGATCTCGGGGTAGAAGTGATCTTCCCAGATATGCAGCCCGTCCTTGGTTTCCACGCATTCATTGGCCACGCCCGGCCCCATGACTTCCGACAGGCCGTAAATATCGACGGCATGCATATCGAAGACCTGTTCGATTTCGTGGCGCATCTTGTTGGTCCACGGCTCGGCCCCGAAAATGCCCACCTGAAGCGAGGTCTCGCGCGGGTCCATGCCCCGGCGACGATATTCGTCAAGGATCGACAGCATATAGGAAGGCGTGACCATGATGATGCGGGGCTTGAAATCCTCGATCAGCGTGACCTGCCGTTCGGTCATCCCGCCCGAGATCGGCACCACCGTGCAGCCAAGCCGTTCGGCCCCGTAATGCGCGCCAAGCCCGCCGGTGAACAGCCCGTAGCCATAGGCGACATGGCAGATATCGCCCGGTCGCCCGCCCGAGGCCCGGATCGAACGCGCGATCAGATTGGCCCAGTTGTCGATATCGCCTTTGGTATAGCCCACCACCGTCGGCTTGCCGGTCGTCCCGGACGAGGCATGGATACGCACCAGTTCCTCACGCGGGACGGCGAACATGCCGAAGGGGTAATTGTCGCGCAGGTCCTGCTTGGTGGTGAAGGGAAATTTCGCCAGATCGGCCAGCGTTTTCAGATCCTCGGGGTGAACGCCCGCATCATCGAACCGCTGCCGGTAGAAGGGCGAATTCTCATAGGCGTGTTTCAGCGTCCGCTTCATGCGGTGGAATTGCAGCGCCGCGATTTCATCGCGCGAGGCGATCTCGATCGGGTCCAGCGATTTGCGGTCGGGGGTCAGGTCTTGCATCGTCGCTCCTCCAGCGATCATTCGGGCAGATAGCTGCCTTTGATGGTCCGCGACAGGCCGCGAAAAAGCGCGACCTGACGGCCATCCTGATTGGTGATTGTCACGTCATAGACGCCGCTGCGCCCGGCGCGCGACGCCTCGCGCGCGGTGGCGGTCAGCATGTCGCCCAGTCTGGCGGGCGACAGGTAGTTGATGGAAACCTGCTGGCCCACCGTCACGGCGTTATAGGTGTTGCAGGCGAATGCGAAGGCACTGTCGGCCAGCGTGAAGATATAGCCGCCATGGCAATTGTCATGGCCATTGGTCATCGTCTCGGTAATGGCCATGTCCAGCGTGGCTTCACCCGGTGCGATATGGGTGATCTTCATGCCCAGATGCCGGCTGGCGCGGTCGCCATCCCACATCGCCCGTGCCGAGCCTTCGGCGATTTCCTGCGCGGTCATGTCGGATGCGCGTTTCATTTGCCCTGAAACTCCGCCGGGCGTTTTTCAAGAAAGGCAGTGACCCCTTCGGCATAATCCGCCGTCCGGCCCGCCTGCCGCTGCGCATCGCGTTCGGCGTCAAGCTGCTGATCGAAGCTGCGCCCGGCTGCGCCCTGGATCAGCTGCTTGGTCAGCCCCAGCCCCACGGTCGGGCCAGAGGCCAGCCTCTGCGCGATCTCCATCGCCTGATCTTGCAGATCGGCGTCATCGACGGCCTTCCAGATCAACCCCCAGCTTTCCGCCTGTTCCGCGCCCACGGGTTCCGCCAGCAGCGCCAGCGCCTTGGCGCGAGGCTCGCCCAGAATGCGCGGCAAGGACCACGAGCCCCCCGCATCCGGGATCAGCCCGATCTTTGAAAACGCCTGGATGAACCGGGCCGAGCGCGCGGCAAGCACGATATCGCAAGCCAGCGCGATATTGGCCCCTGCCCCGGCAGCCACCCCGTTCACCGCGCAGATCACCGGCTTTTCCAGCCCCCGGATCAGACGCAGATTGGGGTTGTAATGACTGTCCAGCGTGGCCCCCAGATCAGGCGTTGGCCCGCCCTTCCTGGGATCGCGGTCGCCCAGATCCTGGCCCGCGCAAAATCCCCGCCCCGCCCCGGTCAGCAGGACCGCGCGCACAGCCCCGTCATCATTGGCGCGTTCCAGCCCCGCGCGCAGCGCCAGATGCATCGCGGGCGTGAAACTGTTAAGCCGCGCAGGCCGGTTCAGCACCAGCCGCAGCACACCGCCCTCCAGCGTCTCAAGGACGGGTTTTTCATCGCTCATGCTGTGCCCTCCTGCCCGCCCTTCCTCCCGGTGCGGGTTCGAAAAAACTGTTGCATAAACCGACCGGTCAGTCAATTATGTTCCGCGAGGAAGGGAGGAGGCCATCCGAATCTGCACCCGCCGGGGAAGAGAGACGGCGCGCCGCAGGGGATGGGCAGGTCACGCGACACTGCGCCGGTCACCACCCGAATCGCAACGAAAAAAGATGCCGCGCCCCTTGCGGCACTGTTCAGCAACTCGGAGGACCGCTGAATGAGCTTTCGCCTTCTGATGACCACTGCCGCCGCCTGTGCCGCCATGGCCGCGCCGGCGCTTGCCGATATCAAGATCGGCTCGTCCCTGTCGGAAACCGGCCCCGCCGCCTTTCTGGGTGATCCCGAAGCCAAGACCCTTCGCATGGAGGTCGCCCGGATCAATGCCGAGGGCGGGATCAATGGCGAAAGGATCACCCTGATCATCTATGACGATGGCGGCGACGCGAACCGCGCCAAGACCTTCGCCACCCGTCTGGTCGAGGATGACGAGGTGATCGCCGTGATCGGGGGCACCACCACCGGCACGACCATGGCCATGATCCCGGTCTATGAGGATGCGGAAATCCCCTTCATCAGCCTTGCGGGCGCGGTCGACATCATCGACCCGGTGCGCCCCTTCACCTTCAAGACACCCCATACCGACCGCATGGCCTGCGAGAAGATCTTCGCGGACATGACCGCGCGCGGCTTCACGAAGATCGGGCTGATTTCCGGCTCGGACGGGTTCGGCCAGTCGATGCAGGGCCAGTGCAAATCCGTGGCCGCGGATTCGGGCGTGGAAATCGTCGCCGATGAGGTCTACGGGCCGCAGGATGCCGACATGACGCCGCAACTGACCAATATCCGCGGCTCGGGCGCGGAAGCGATCCTGAATTCCGGCATGGGCCAGGGCCCGGCCGTGGTGACGCGCAACCATCGCCAGCTTGCCATCGAGGCCCCGCTTTACCAGTCCCACGGGGTTGCCTCGAAGCAGTTCATCGAACTGGCCGGGGCAGAGGCCGCCGAGGGCGTGCGCCTGCCCGCCGCCGCGCTGCTGGTGGCCGATCAGCTTGCCGATGACAACCCGCAAAAGCCCGTGGTGGTGGCCTACCGCGACGCCTACGAGGCCGAAACCGGCGAGGACGTGTCGACCTTTGGCGGCCATGCCCATGACGCGCTTCACATCCTGAAAGCCGCCATCGAGACCGCCGGAAGCACCGATCCGGTTGCCATCCGCGACGCGATCGAGGCCACGCAGGGCTTCATCGGCACCGGTGGAGAGGTGAATTACGCGCCCGACGACCATCTGGGCCTGACGCTGGACGCGTTCGAGATGCTGGAAATCAAGAACGGCGAATGGACCATCGTGGAATAATCGCCTGATCCGGGCGCGGGGGGGGGGGGCATGGGCACAGCCCCCCCCCCCCCCCGGAAC
>JAUNTV010000150.1:0-214 GCA_030538515.1 Paracoccus sp. (in: a-proteobacteria) | reverse complement strand
CCAGGTTTTAAAATGGGCCCTCCCGGGGCGGGGGGCCGGCGCCATGGCCCCCCGCCCCCGCGCCCCCAGTGAACCTGCCGGGGGGGGCCATGTCTGAACTGCTGCAATTCCTCTTTTCGGGGCTGACGGTGGGCGCGGTCTATGCGCTTGTCGCCCTTGGCTTCACGATCATTTACAACGCCTCGGATGTGGTGAATTTCGCGCAGGGCGAATT
>JAUNTV010000149.1 GCA_030538515.1 Paracoccus sp. (in: a-proteobacteria) | reverse complement strand
AGTCGATCGATCCGGTCGAGGACCGCGTGGACCCGCAACGGATATTATCGCCCCTGAACAGGGCAAACGCCATTTGGACCTGTGTTGAACGCGCCAGCATTCATGACTGAAACCTTTTCTCAGACCGCCGATACCGAAGGCTTGACCGCCTTTTGTGATCCGCAGATCATCCCTATCTTTCCATTACGTTTCGCGCTGAAGGCCGAAAGCCTGCTGCGCATGATCAGCACGAATGCGACGCCGCGCACGCCGACATCCATTGATGCCATGCCGGATCATGAATTGCTGCGAATTCGGCGGGGTTATATCTATACGTTCGACGGCACGACATTTCAGCTTTTCTGGTTCCAGACCAGACCGCAGGACGAAAACGGTGCAATCTATAATCCGCGCACGGGAATCCGGCAAACGCCTGCCTATATGTTCCAGAAATATGAATGGCCCAATGGCGTTGAAGGCAATTGGGAGCCGATCAACGAATATTACCCCTATGCCTTCGTACCAAAGGATACGCCCGTCGCTTGGGTGGCTTATAGTGAAACGGCATGGCCCGTTGCCATGATCGCCAATGTCCAGAATAATCCGGAATTCCGCGACCGGATGATGACGCGGATTGATCTGGCTTCGCGCAGCGGTCCCTATTGCGCCCCGATCACCGAACTCGCCGCGCGCGTTCCGGCATTTCGTGCGGGCTCTGTCGAATATGCGCAGCAGGATTATTCGGTCGCCAATGCCATTCGCATGACCGCCACCAAAGTCGAGCCGCCAAGCGCCGTCGTGACCTGCACCAATACCGCCGAAAAGGGCGTCATGATCGCACTGCCCGATCCGATTGGCGAGATGCAGGACATTCTTGCGCTTCTGTCCGTGCATGTGATGACGCTGAGCAACTATACCGCGCAGCATCAATATCCGCTGATGATCGGCAAGGGGGTCAGGAACTATGCCGATGCTGGTGCGGTGTCGGCTGCGGAACGTTGGTTTAGGAAGCCCCCGCTATCGGCCGAGTTCGAGGTAACATATGCCTCGCTTCTGGCGGATATATCGGCGCTGAACCATCAGATGGCGCGCCTTGTCTGGCACTGGGTCGCAAAACTCGCCGAGCAGGGCTTCGGGTCGTTCCGCGACCAGGTGGCATGTTGCATGCGGCTGACGAAGCGTTATTCGTTGCAGAACCACCCGCGCAATCACACCGAGGCCTGCGCTTATGCCCTGTGGCTTCTTGCGCGCACAAAGCCGGCTGATGCGGCTGATGCCTTTCTTGTTCAGGTTGCGAGCATACTGTTCGGCGCGGTGCCTTTTGATGTGCCGGGTGATTCGGGGCTGGATGATCTGGCCGAACAGGTCAAGGATATCCTTGATCTGACATCCAGGGCTTTTGGGGCCGGGAAAGAGATTCACAGCAGCTTCAAGCCCGCCCTTAACGCGATGATGACGGTCTATGCGACCGAAATCGTCAATGCCGCAAGCTCTCACAGGTTGACGCCCGCATCGGGGCTGGTTGCGACCATGTTCCGCAGGGATACGGTGCGAAGCGATGCCCAGGGCATCAAGCGTGCCTTCACCGAAATGCTGGCGGCAGAAGGCTATCACGGTATGCCTTTCCCGCGCAGGGCAGATACGGCACTGGATGGTGTTTCGGCAAAGATCGAGATTGACCGTTCCGGCAGTCCTGGCCAAATTGCGTTTGCAAGATATTCCGCCCAGATCGATCTTTCGGTTGATAGCAACTACCGCAGATTTGCGCGGATATCGGAAAGTTTCGATCTTGGTGCAAACGGGTTTGGCCTGGTGGCCGCAGGCATGTCCCTGCACATGACGATCCAGGAATGGAACCGTGTCCGTCATGAGGCCTCGGCCTTCGGGCGTGTGGCCAATGACCCCGGCGTGGTCGTGACCGCAGCCTTTGCTGAAGCCTATGCCGCAGCCTATCACATCGCGCGGGCAGGCATTGGGATGACGGCGACAGGCATGTCGCGCACTCTGGCGACCGATCTCTTCGACAGGGCACCAAGGCTGGCGGGCACGGCCGGGTTTCGCGGCGCGGCTTTCATCGAAGGGGCCGTCGCCAACAAGACCATCTCGGCTACGGCGCGCATAGCGGGCGGCGTCGGAATTGTGATGTCGGCGGCCTTGGCGGCTGAAGGATTCAAACGTGGTGACGACATGATGTTCGCCGGGAATGCCATTATGGCCGTCGCAGGGACTTTTCTGTTTATGACAAGCGGTCCGGTTGCCATTCTTGCGGGTGCTGCAATTATCGTCGGTGCGGTCATGGCGTCCTTTTCCTTTGATGATGTGGAGAGCTGGGTAAATGAGGGGTTCTGGGGAAGAAGTCGACAGTATTGGGGGAAGACGCGGCCTTCTATTCAGGCGCAGATTGCGGATGCGAAGCAACTGGCGTTTCCCGGCCCGAGTTCCTCAGAGCTGAAGGCCTTCTACGAGGCCGAGCTTCAGCGTTATATCGAAATGAACTCGGCGCTGAACATCACCCCCTTGCGCAATGGCCGGATTCGCGTCGACTGTGCCGCGATCCAGACAGCCGCCGATATGTCGCGCCTTTCGGTTGATGTGAAATATGATGCGCCGGGCTGGCAACTCGGCTATCAGCGCATTCCGGGAATCCGAAAGGACTTTGAAAGCGCCGGGGTCGCCATCGTGACGGTGCCCGCCGGGAATTATGCGGCCAGTGATGGAAAATTCATTGTCGAGGGTAGAATGCGCAGCATCGGCGCAGGCAGTATAGATAATGACATCACGCTGACAGAAAGAGAGTTGTGGTAGATGAAGCTTCGTGACGATGAAAGACCGGCATCGTTCCGTCTGGTTCCCGAATGGGAGGGGCGAAAGTTCTGGAACGCCATGGCGCGCAGTATCCGCGTGGTCTCGCCCACCGTGCTCGAGGTCAAGTCCATTGTCGATAGCCGTGTGCGCGTCATCTGCTTTGCCTTCATGATGGTCTGGATTGCGATGCCCGTGATTGTCAGCATCAGCGATGGCGATCCGCCGATGGAGCTTTATAGAAGGCCCGTTGATTCTTTCGTCATGCTGGTTTCCCCGGAAATCGGACTTCGGGCGACCTATGAGCGCTCGATGTCGTGGCGAATCGAGGCCGATCAGGTTCCCTATGAGGAATATCTTGCGGAGTACGTCGCCTGGCGTCCGTTCGGACAGCGTTTCAGAGATTTCATGTTCGATATGTCCCTGATCTGGGTGGCATTGCTGGTCGGTTATTTTGCACTTTTCTTTCCGGCCTATGCGCCGATCCGCATCGACCGGGAAAAGCGGATGATCTATACCCAGCGTGGGCGGCATCTTTACATCAGAGGCCTTCCCTATGATTATGACATCCATACCGACTGGCGCGATGGAAATATCAATTGGGAAAGCTGGAACGGCTGGGATCTTGAAGCCACCATTCCCATTCTCAGCCGGGTCACGCGTCATTCATTCGAAGAAGTCGCAACGATAGAAATGCACCGCATCGACCGCCCGGAAAAGACGCGCGTTTTCCGCCTTGGCGCCTATCCGATGACCCATCGCCATACGCAGGGCGACGATATCTTGAATGTGATCTTTGCGTTTTCATACCTTCCTCAGCCGGGCCGCACGGGGCAGGCGGGCCGCCCCTATGATCCGGCATGGCAGGCGCGGCTTTATCAGGACAAGCCCCTTGCGTTCGACTGGCTGCGCCGGCTTTGCGGCCGCACCCTCGGGCGGCGCTATCGTCTGGACGAGGCAAAGGTCGAGGCGCAGCTTCTGGAATATGCCACCCGCCCAAGGTGATCCGCGCGGCTTGCGGCCTCAGTCGCAGGTTCCGCTTCGCCCGGTTACTTTCAGATCGGGAAGGGCGGCGTCATTGCGGCGCAGCGCCACGGTATAATCCGCAGCATCGACATCATAAGTCAGGCCGATAAGGCAGCCATGCTCGGCCGAAAACACCTTGCCCGAGAAGCTGTAGATGCCCGGCTGGCTGCGCGCGAAGCCATCGAAGCTGAGGAAGGCCCCGATCTTCTTCTGTTCGCTGCGCTGAAGCTGGCGTGTCATCGTGATGATAGGAGGCCGCAATATCGGTCGAGCGCAGATATTCGTCGATCCGCGGATTGCTGCCCTGACGTCCCTCGATTTCCCTGATGCCGAGTTCGCCCTTGGCGACCTCCAGCCAGACCGGATGGTCGCAGCAGGTTCCGGTCGTGCATTCAGGGTCGGTCGCGCTGCCGTATTCCTAGATCTCATCCGCGACAGGGGACATGCCGGTTTCCGGCGTTGGCGGCGCGGGCGAGGGGGGCCGGGATCGCTTGCGTCAGGCTGGATGTCGCAGTGGACCAGAACCCGGCACAGATGGGCCCGAAGCTGTTTGATGTGGCGGTCATGGGCAATCTCCTTCAGGCATGCGCGCATCAGTCAGGCGCAGGTAATAACCCAGAGCGGCCTCGCCGAAGGCGATGCGCCGTTCTTCCAGGCCAAGATGCGCATCCCCTGGCGTTGCGCGCACCCATGGAAAACGAGGGTCATTCATGAAATCCGTCCCGAAACAGACGGCCAGAACGATGCAGCAATAGACGTCCACGACCTCAAGATGAATGTCCCTGATGCCTGCATGGACAGCATCGCAGAAGGCGATCAGGTCTGCCCTGGGCGTTTCCCGGAAGCGTCGCGGATAGGTGTCGTGCAGCAGCCGCAGCACATGGTCATGGCCCGGATCGGGAACCCCGCGTCGATAAAGCGTGAAAAGCCGGTTACGAATATTCGCGGGATCTGCCAGATCGTCCGCGATCACACCGTCCCAATGCGCGGCTTCCTCGCGCAGAAGGCACGTGTCGGACAGCCGGATCGGGCGGTCGTCCTCGACCAGCCACATGGCCTGTCTAGATATGTGCGGTATTGCGGATCATTCTCGAAGCCGGCGCCCCAACGAAAGGCGATGGAGAGACAATGCAGCAACTCTTTCTCGGAGACGATGCCGCGCGCCTTGGCGTGGCTGTGCCCGATTGCGGCCAAGGCCCGCTTCTGTCCGGGACTGCCAACCGGTCCTGTCATAAGGCGCATATGATCCACCACAGCTTCGCCCCGCAGATCGGGGCGTGGGCGCGGTCAGTTCGTCTGGCGTTTGGGGATGAAGGGCAGGGGGGCGATGGGCACGCCGTCTTCGATCAGGGCGCGGGCCTCTTCGGGGCGCGCCTCGCCGTGGATGGCGCGGGTATCGGCGCGGCCTTCGTGCATGGCGCGGGCCTCGTCGGCGAAGCGCAGGCCGACATAATCCGAATTCTTCTCGATATGGGCGCGAAGCTCTTCCAGCGGGGAGGGCGGGGTATCGCCGCTCAGCCGCCCGGCGCGCGCGGGAACGCCCGGTGCCATCAGCGCGCGGTCGATCTGGCTGATGCCGCAGATCGTGCATTGCACCTGCCCGCCATCGCGCTGTGTCTCGAAGGCGGCGGATGAGGCGAACCAGCCGTCGAAACGGTGGCCATCCTTGCAGATCAGGTCATAATGTATCACGCGTCGCGCCTTTCGGAGTGCCGGTTTCTGCCCCCGACATATCGGGATTGCCGCCGCCCGGTGCAATCCCCGCCGCTTCACATATACGCGCCGCCAGAGGGGCCGCGTCGCCCGCCCGCCTGAGCAGCAGCGCGCGCGCCCGGATGCCCATCCGCGCTGCTTCACCGGGCGTTCCGGCCAGCCGCGCCAGCGTCTGCCCGCCATCCGGGGCCAGCGTCTCGGCCCCGCCTGCGGCGTGAAGCAGGGCGTAATCCTCGGCGAAATTGGCGACCTGGGGGCCGTGCAGGATGGCGCATTCATGGGCTGCCGGCTCCCACGGGGTGTGACCGCCTTTGGGCACCAGGGAGCCGCCGGTGATGCAGATGCCGGCGGCGTCATACCAGCGATCCATCTCGCCAAGCGTATCGGCCAGCAGCACCGGCGCGGTTTCATCGGCGGCTTCGGATCTTCGGGCCGGATAAAGTCCGCGCGCGGCGATCAGCGTGGCCACCGCATCCCCGCGCGCGGGATGGCGCGGCGCGATGATCAGGCGCAGCCCCGGCACCAGCCTGCGCGCGACCATGAAGGCGTCGAGGATCTGCTCTTCCTCGCCCTCATGGGTCGAGGCGGCCAGTATCGTGCGCGCCCGCGTCTCGGGCGGGATGCCGGGGCGGATGCGTGCCGGCCCCAGCAGCTTCAGCTGCATACGCGGCAGCAACGCGCTTTTTGGCAGGCCAAGGGCGATCAGGCGATCCTCGCTGCCCAGATTCTGCGCCGAAAGCCCGTCGATCCGCCCAAGCATCGGCCCGATCAGCCATGGCAGCCGCGCCCATCTGCGCGCCGATCGCACCGACATGCGCGCCCCGATCACGATCTGACGCACCCCCGCCCCGGCCAGCAGCGCCGAGCGGTTCGGCCAGAGTTCGTTTTCAAGGGTTACGGCCACATGCGGCCGATAAAGCGCCAGAAACCGCGTGATGGCCTGCGGGACATCCAGCGGGGCAAGGCGTGCCTGAAGCCCCCAGTCGCGGGCAAGGGCGCGCCCGGTCGTGGTATTGGTGGTGACGATCAGCGGCGCGCGGGCGGCCAGCATCTCGATCACCGGGCGCGCCGAGGTCAGTTCGCCCACGCTGGCACCATGCAGCCAGATCGGTGCCTGCCGGCCAGGCTCAGTGGGCGGCAGCACCAGCCGCTCGGCCAGATCGCCGCGCGCGATCGGCCGCAGAAGCGCGCCAGCCAGCCATGATACACCGCGATAAAGCAGAGGCATCCGTCCATGGTTCGGGGCAGGGGGCGGCATGGAGGTGGGTACCGGAATCGAACCGGTCTTCACGGATTTGCAATCCGGTGCG
>JAUNTV010000148.1 GCA_030538515.1 Paracoccus sp. (in: a-proteobacteria) | reverse complement strand
GCGGGTTCTCGCGCGCGGCGAACAGTGCCCCCCCGATCGCTGCCCAAAGCAGCAACACCGTATGCGAGACGCCCGAGACCCAGAACCCGATGCGTTCGGCGCGGTCGCGGCCCTGTCCCTGATTTTGCACCTCAAGCGGGTCCAGCATCGGGTCAGCCGTCCATCCGTGGCCCGCCGGTATCGGTCACCAGCACGATATCGTTGAAACCGGCCCCGTTCAGCGCGCCCATGACCTGCATCAGCCGCGCATAGGAAATGCCGCCATCCGCGCGCAGATAGATCTTGCGCGACTGCCGGGCCTCGGCAAGCTGGCTGAGGCGCGTGACCAGCTGGTCTTCGGGCACGGTCTCATCCATGACCAGCACGGCACCGTCGCCGGGCATGGAAATGGTCAGCGGCTCTTCGGGTTCGGCGGCCACGGCATTGGCGGCGGTGCGGGGCAGTTCCAGTGGCACGCCCACCGTCATCATCGGGGCAGCGACCATGAAGATCACCAGCAGCACCAGCATGACATCGACAAAGGGCGTGACGTTGATCTCGGCCATGGGCTGGCGGCGGCTGCGTCCGCGCCGGCCCGGCTTTGCGCGCGACTGAACCTGCATGGCCTAGCCCCCGTTCAGCTGGCGCGACAGGATGGTTGAGAACTCGTCCGAGAAGTTCTCGTAGCTTGCGCCAAGCCGGTCGGCATCGGCGATGAACTTGTTGTAGAAAATCACCGCCGGGATCGCGGCCAGAAGGCCAAGCGCGGTGGCCAGCAAGGCCTCGGCGATGCTGGGGGCGACGACCGCGAATGACGTATCCTGCGAGATCGCGATCTGCTCGAACGCGGTCTTGATACCCCAGACCGTGCCGAAAAGCCCGATGAAGGGCGTGGTCGATCCGATCGAGGCCAGAAACGACATCCCCCGCGTCAGCCGCGCTTCCTCGCGCCCGATGGCCACGTTCATCGCCCGGTCGATCCGGCTTTGCGTGCCGGGGATCATCGCGCCCGTATCGTCCTGCGACTTGCGCCACTCGCCCATGCCGGCGGCGAAGATGCGTTCCGCCGCCCCGCGCGGGGTGTCCCCGATACGGTCGTAAAGATCGTCCAGCGGCTCGCCCGACCAGAAGGCGCGGTCGAATTTCGCGGCCTCGATGCGGGCGGCGGAAAGCTTCAGAAGCTTCTGGATGATGAACGCCCATGACCAGAATGAGGCGAGCATCAACAAGATCATCACGATCTTGACGGTCAAAGGGGCGCGCATGAACAGCGCGATCAGCGAAAAGTCGAGTTCCATGAACCTGCCCGTAACGACGCGGCCGGCTTTCCGGCCTTTGCCGCGTTAGTATCAGAAGTTGTTGCTGGCGAACACTGAATTGCCGTTCAACTTCCCATGAGTGCCGCGAGAGCCGACGGCAACCGCCTTGGCCGCATATCGGGGCCAAGGACCGCCAGCGTGACCCTGGCGGTGAAAAGCACATCGGCACCGCGCATGACCTGCTGGTCCAGCACGATCCGCGCGGGCGTCAGCCGGGCAAGCGCGGTCGAGACCTCAAGCGCGTCATCGAAACGCGCGGGTGACAGGTAATCGGCCTCGACCCGGCGAACGGCGAAGACCGCGCCGTCTTCATCTTTCAGACGGTTCTGGTCCAGCCCCAGATCGCGCAGCCATTCACTGCGCGCGCGTTCGATGAAGCGCAGGTAATTCGCGTAATAGACGATCCCGGCAAGGTCGGTATCTTCGTAATAGACGCGGATCGGCCAGCGATGCATCAGTCCCAGGTCCGCACGATTGCGGCCAGTTCGGGGAAGATCTGCGGATTGGCGCAGACGATATTGCCGGCATCCGCGATTGGCCCCTCGCCCCGGATCGGCTCGACGAAACCACCGGCTTCCTTGACCAGCAGAATGCCCGCCGCCACGTCCCAGGCATTGACGCCGCGTTCCCAGTAGCCGTCGAAACGCCCCGCCGCGACATAGGCCAGATCCAGCGCCGCCCCCCCCACGCGGCGCACGCCCGCCGTGACCGGCATCAGCCGCGCCAGATCCTTCAGCGTGGCCGGAAGCGGACCCTGCCCGCCAAAGGGCACGCCGGTCGCCAGCACGGCATCGGTCATCTGGCGCCGCCCCGAGACGCGCAGCCGCTGGCCGTTCATCCACGCGCCATTGCCCTTCTCGGCGGTGAAAAGCTCATCCTTGGCGGCGTCGAAGACGACTGCCGCCACGATCTCGCCCTTATGTTCCAGCGCGATCGAGATCGCCCAATGCGGCAGCCCGTGCAGGAAATTCGTGGTCCCGTCCAGGGGGTCGACGATCCAGCGCCGCGTCGGATCATCGCCCGGCTCGGCCCCGGTTTCCTCGCCCACCCAGCCATAGCCGGGGCGCGCGCCGCGCAGTTCTTCCTTGATGATGCGTTCGGATTCGCGGTCGGCGCGGCTGACGAAATCGCCGGGGCCCTTGGCCGAAACCTGAAGGTTCTCGACCTCGCGGAAATCCTTCACGAGACCGCGCGCCGCCTTGCGGGCGGCCTTGATCATCACATTCATATTGGCGCTTTGCATCCTGCGCTCCTGCATTCGGCTGGCTGAGGGCTTTGCTGCCCTTTAGGGAAAACGGCACTGAAAGGGAAGCCGTCGCGTAGGGGTCGCGCCATCCAGGGCGCGCTGACGCGGATCAATCGGTCCTTGACATGTCTTTGTCAGCCTGCCGCGAATGAGCCCCCGGAATGCCATCGATCGACACGAACATCACCAGATCCGCGCAGATGGCCTTTGGCTATACAAAAACGGGCATTATTTTGTGACCCCGGCATCACGACAGGAATGGCGCGCAACCCGCATTGATGACGCGCATGCCGGTTGAGTTCGTCAGGTTGAACGTAATCGTGCCCTGCGCCTGTGCCGCCGTCCCGTATCCGCATTCCATGCCGCGCGGCGGTCCGGGGCAGTGCTTTCACACAGCCCCGGTTTGAATCATGCTGTTGCGAAGCGTGTCGCTGCGCGCAAGGCGCAGCACATGCTGCATATAGGGCAGGCCCAGATCGCCGGTCCGCAGCGCGCCATAGACGCGGCGGCTAAGCCCGGCTTCGGTCAGGCGCGCCAAGGCCAGTTCGGGGTTCCCGGCATGGCGTCGCAGCACCCAGTCGGGCATGACCGCCACCCCGCGCCCTGCGGCCACCAGCATCAGGGTTACATCGGTCAGCTCGACCTGCCGGATCTGCGCAGGCTCCACCCCCGCGGGGCCGAGAAACTGGGAAAACACGTCAAGCTTCTCGCGCTCCATCGGATAGGTGATCAGGGTCTCGGCGGCCAGATCCTCAGGCTCTGCGAAGCCGCGCGCGGCCAGCGGGTGGCCGGCGGGCACGACAAGCATCGGCGCATAATCGAACAGGGGCTCGAACCGGATGCCGGGCAGGTCCTCGGGGTCCATCGAGATGACCAGATCGACCTCTGCCCGCTGAAGCGCGGGAAGGGCCGTGAAGGCAAGGCGCTGGCGGATGTCCAGATCGACCTGCGCGAAACTCCGGCGAAACTGGTCCAGCACCGGCAGCAGCCAGTCGAAACAGGCGTGACATTCCAGCGCGACATGAAGCTGCCCGACCCGGCCCGCGCCGACGCCGCGCAGTTCCGATTCGGCGGTCTCGATCAGCGGCAGCACCTGATCGGCCAGCCGCAAAAGCCGCATCCCCGCCGCCGAAAGGCGCATGGGCCGGCTGCTGCGCAGGAAAAGCTTCAACCCGATCTGATCTTCCAACGTCTTGACCTGATGGGATAAAGCGGATTGCGTGATGTTCAGGGCACCCGCCGCACGGGCCAGGCCACCCTGTTCGTGAATGGCACGGACGGTGCGAAGATGGCGCAGTTCAAGATGCATGGCGTTCATATAAATCATGTGGAATATGAATTTGTCTCACGCGGGAAGTTCTGGCACAAGGGCGGGATCGAAAAGGAAACGAATATGCCCGCTCTCAGCTTTGAATTCTTCCCGCCGCGCAATCTGGATGCGTCCTTCCGGCTGTGGGAGACCGCGCGCGCATTGGCACCGCTTGGGCCTGAATTCGTCTCGGTCACTTATGGCGCAGGCGGCACGACGCGGCAACTGACGCATGAAGCGGTGGCGGCGCTGTCGAACCATTACGGGCTGAACGTGGCCGCGCATCTGACATGCGTTGATGCCAGCCGCGAAGAAACCATGGAAATCGTTGAAGAATATGCCAGGGCCGGCGTGCAGGAGATCGTCGCCCTGCGCGGGGATGCGCCGCAGGGGCAGGCCGAATGGCAGGCGCATCCGCAGGGCTTTGCCTCATCCGTGGAACTGATCGAGGCCATCGCGAAACGCGGCGATATCGCCATCCGCGTCGGTGCCTACCCTGAGCCGCACCCGGATGCGGCAGGCGACAGCACCGCGGATGTGGCCTTTCTGAAGCGCAAGGTCGATGCCGGGGCCACATCGGCCATCACGCAATTCTTCTTCGACGCCGACACCTTCTTCCGCTTTCGCGATGCCTGCGTGGCGGCAGGCATTGACGTGCCGATCCTGCCCGGCATCCTGCCCATTCAAAGCTGGAACGGCGCACGCAAATTCGCCGCGCGCTGCGGCACCTCGGTCCCCGACTGGGCAATCCGCGCCTTCGAGGCCGCCGGCCCCGACGCCGAGACCCGGCTGGCCGAAGACATCTGCGTCAAGCTATGCAGCGACCTGCTGGCCGGAGGCGTCGAGAACCTGCACTTCTACACGCTGAACCGCCCCGAGCTGACACTGGCCGTCTGCCGCCATCTCGGCCTGCGCGAAAACGGCGTCGCAGCCTGAAAGCAGGGGCGGGGCAGGTGATGCGGGATGCCCGACCTGCCGAAGAAGCCCAATCGGCACCCTCTGCACCGTGATCCGGGCGGATCGACATGGAAATGCGCGGTGGGGTCAACCCGACCGTTGGCCTGGAAAAACCGCCCTGTCAGACCGCGCCCCATGATCCATGCGGCCATGCCCGGACCGATTGTGGCGGCACCGACCGTTTATATGCGCCGATCCCATGGGGTGGCGTGGCGATGAACGACGTGCCGTTTTCCCGCGCAATCATTGGTGGGGCATGTCGGCTAATGCAGCGCCCTGACCAGAAACAGCGATATCCAGGGCATCGCCACCAGCAGGATGATGCGGATGAAATCGCTCAGCAGAAAGGGCATCACGCCGCGGAAGCTTTCGATCATCGGCACCTCTCGGGCCATGGCGTTGATGACAAAGACATTCATGCCGACCGGGGGCGTGATCAGGCCGACCTCGACCACCACCACCGCCAGAATGCCGAACCAGATCAGCGTTTCTTCGCGTGTAAGGCCGAAATCCAGTCCGGCGATGATGGGATAGAAGATCGGCACGGTCAGCAGCAGCATGGACATGCTGTCCATCACGCAGCCCATCGCCAGATAAAGCAGCAGGATCGCCGCCAGAACCAGCATCGGGGCAAGGCCCGCATCCACGATCATGCGCGCGGCCAGCATGGGCGTTTGCGTGGCGGAAAGGAAGGCGTTGAACATCTCGGCCCCCAGCATGATCAGGAAGATCATCGCCGTGGTTCTGGCGGTGCCTTGCAGGCAGGCGATCAGCCCGTCCAGCCGCAGCCCGCCGTGCAGCACCGCCAGAACGAAGGTGCCGAAGGCGCCGATGGCGGCGGCCTCGGTCGGGGTGAACCAGCCGCGATACATGCCGGTGATGACCAGAAGGAAGATCAGCGCGATCGACCATGTTTCGCGGATGGCGGCCCATCTTTCGGACGAATTGGCGCGTTCGGCTGCGGGGCCTGCGTCCGGGTGGCGGCGCACATACCATGCGATGGCCAGCATATAGCCAAGCGCCGCCAGAACGCCGGGCACCATGGCGGCGATGAACATCTTGCCGATGCTTTGTTCCGTCATCAGCGCGTAAAGCACCAGAATGACCGAGGGCGGGATCAGAATCCCCAGCGTGCCCCCCGCCGCGACCGAGCCTGTGGAAAGCGCGCCCGAGTAGTTGTATCGCTTCATCTCGGGCAGGGCGACCTGCCCCATGGTCGCCGCCGTCGCCAGGGAAGAACCGCAGATCGCGCCGAAAGCGGCGCTGCCGCCGATGGTGGCCATGGCCAGCCCGCCCCGCCTGTGCCCCAGAAATGCGGCGGCGGCGCGGTAAAGCGCGCGGCTCATCCCGGCTTTGGTGGCGAATTCGCCCATCAGGATGAACAGCGGGATCACGGAAAGTGAATAGCTTGAGAACTGATAGAACGTATTGGTCTTGAGATAGGCCAGAAGCGGCATCGTGCCGTTCATCAGCCAGTAGCCCCCGATACCAGTGGCCAGCATCGACACCGCAATCGGCACGCGCAGCGCCATCAGCGCCAGAAGCACCGCGAAGCCCGTCAGCCCGGCGGCGATCCCGGTCATGCGCGCGCGGCCCTCAGATGGCCGATCATGGTGAAGAAGGTGGTCGCCACCAGCAGCGCGAAGGCCGGCACCATCAGGGCTGCGCTATACCAGACGGGGATGCGCAGGACCATCGACTGCTCGCCGTAAAGGCGGAACTCGGCCACGCCATGCCACATGCGCCACAACAGAAGCGCGCCGATCAGAAGGTAGATCAGATCGCCAAGCGCTTCCAGAAGGTGATTGACGCGCGCCCCGGCCCTCATGGTGAAGAAATCGACCAGCACATTGCCGCCCCTGACCTGACACCACGGCAGAAAACAGGCGATGAGCACGGCCGAGCCAAGCTCGACCATTTCGAAATCGCCGGGGATGGGGGCACCGAAAATGCCGCGCCGGACGACGCTGGCGACGGTCATCAGCATGACCGCCATCAGCACCAGCCCGCCAAGGACGGCCATCCA
>JAUNTV010000147.1 GCA_030538515.1 Paracoccus sp. (in: a-proteobacteria) | reverse complement strand
GCCGTGCTTGTGATCAGATGCGTCGTGCTGTGCCATGGGCCGGTTCCTTTTGCCGCGATATCAGGCCTCTCCTTAGCCTATCGGAAAGCCCCTGTCACGCGCCCCCCCGCCAGAGAATCCCGCCATCGGCATCCATGCCCGCGCGCCGGATACGGCCGCTTGACGCAAGGTGGTTCAGATGGGCCACGGCCTCGACCAGGGCCAGCCCGTATTCGCCCGGCCCGATGGGGCGTCTGAACAGCGCAGGAAAGCAGCCGGTGGCGGTCAGCGGCGCGTCGGCAAGCGCGGCCTCGATGCGGTCAAGCGCGCTCAGATGGTTTTCCCGCATCTGCGCCAGCCGAAGCGGAAGGCCACGGAAAGGCAGCTTGTGGCCCGGCAGAACCAGATGGCGCGGCGCGGCCATGGTGGCGAAACGCGCGCAGCTTTCCAGCCATTCACCGACGGGATCGGCTGCGGGCTCGGTCGGGTAGACACCGAGATTGGGCGAGATGCCGGGCAGAAGCTGATCGCCCCCGATCACCAGATCATCGCTTTCGGACCAAAGCGTGGCATGTTCCGGCGCATGGCCATGCCCGGTGATGACGCGCCAGTCCCGCCCGCCGAAATGCAGATGCTCGTTGTCCTGGATGCGGCGGTAGCCGGGCGGGATCGGATGGACGCAATCGGCGAAATTGAAGGGGCGTTCCGCCGCGCGGGCGGCCAGAAGCGCGGGCGGCATGCCGGCGGCGCGCCAGAAGGTCAGGGCTTCGGGCGAGGGCAGGCTCTGTTCATCCAGCACCAGCATGCGCGCCATCAGCCATGCCGTGCGCGTCGTCCAGAAGGCAGCACCCTGCGCCATGAACCAGCCGGCAAGGCCAAGATGATCGGGGTGATGATGGGTGGCGATGACGCGGGTGACGGCGCGCCCCGCCAACGGCCCGTCAAGCGCCGCCTGCCAGATCGCCCGGCCCCGCGCGCTGTCAAGACCGGTATCCACCACCGTCCAGCCGCCGCCATCGCTTTCGGCATTCTCGAAAGCATAGACATTCACGTGATCCAGCTTCATCGGCAGCGGCAGGCGCAGCCAAAGCGCGCCCGGCGCGATTTCGACCGCCGCGCCGGGGCCGGGCGGGTCGGGCCATGGATGGCTGATCCCGGCCGAGGTCACGCCAGGCCAAGCGCGGCGTCGCTGACCCCGTTCAGATCAGCCACACCGGCCATCAACTCGGCCAGATCGGCTTCGTGGCGGGGCAGGATGCGGTCGATGAAAATCCGCGCCAGCGCCTTTTCATCCTCGGCCCCCGCCGCCGCCGCCAGCAGGTGATAATGCGCGCCAAGCACCCGCGCGAAGGCGGCAAGATAGGGCACGGCCCCGGCATTGCGATCCTGAAGGTCCATCTCGGCCAGCCTGACCGTCGCTTCCGACAGGGATTGCGCGGCGGTCCAGACGGCTTCGGCATATCTGGGGAAATCATGGCTCAGGCGGCGGGCGCTGTCTTGCACCTCATCAAGAAGCGCCTGGGCGGCAGCCCCGCCATCCATCATCTTGCGCCCGACAAGATCCATGGCCTGAATGCCGTTCGTGCCCTCATAGATGGGGGTGATGCGGACATCGCGCAGATATTGGGCGGCGCCGGTTTCCTCGATATAGCCCATGCCGCCATGAACCTGCACGGCCGCATCGGCCACGCGGCAACCGACATCGGTGCCGTAAGCCTTGGCGATGGGCGTCAGAAGCGCGGCGCGGGCCGACCATTCCGCATCGCCCGTGGCCCTGCCCAGATCAAGCGCCACCGCGCAGGCCAGACAGATGGCGCGGGCGGCGAAAAGCTCGGCCCGGGCGGTCGCCAGCATGCGGCGGACATCGGCATGGCGGATGATCGGGCCGAACTGCTCGCGCGTGGCGGCATATTCCACGGCTTTTTGCAGCGCCGCCTCGGCCACGCCGACGCCCTGCATGCCGACGCCAAGGCGGGCGGCGTTCATCATGGTGAACATCGCGGCCATCCCGCCATGTTCGCGCCCGATCAGCCAGCCGGTCGCGGCCTCATAGCTCATGACGCAGGTGGGCGATCCATGAATGCCCATCTTATGCTCCAGCGAGACCACCTTCAGGCTGTTCGCCCGGCCCGGCTTTCCATCCGCGTCGGGCAGGAATTTCGGCACCATGAACAGGCTGATCCCCTTGGTGCCCGGTGCCCCGTCGGGCAGCCGCGCCAGCACCGCGTGACAGGTGTTTTCGTTGAAATCGCTGTCGCCCCAAGTGATGAAGATCTTCTGCCCGGTGATCGCATAGCTGCCATCGCCATTCGGTTCGGCCCGCGCCTTCAGCGCGCCCACATCGGAACCGGCCCCCGGCTCGGTCAGGTTCATCGTGCCGTTCCACGCGCCCGAGATCAGCTTCGGCAGGTAAAGCGCCTTCATCGCATCATCGGCGTGATGCTCCAGCGCCTCGATCTGGCCCTGCGTGAGAAGCGGGTTCAGTTGCAAGGACAGGCAGGCCCCGGCGATCATCTCGGCCACGGCCATGTTCAGCGTCTGCGGCAGGCCCGCGCCGCCATGCTCGACCCCGGCAGAAAGCCCGATCCAGCCACCATCCGCGATCGCCGCGAAACCCTTGTCGAAACCCGGCGAGGAACGCAGCACCCCGTTCTCAAGCCGCGCCGGCTGCTGGTCGCCCGCCGGATTGAGCGGGGCGAGCACCTCACCCGCCATGCGCCCGGCCTCGGTCAGAATGGCATCGACCGTATCCGTGCTGGCCTCGGCGAAAAGCCTGGTCGCGGCGATCTTGTCGAAAGGCAGAACGTGACCAAGGATGAAGCGGATCTGATCGACCGGCGCGCGATACGGCATGCTGTTTTCCCCCTTCGCACGCTTGCCAGAAGGGGCCTGCGGCGGCTATGCAACTTGTCTTGACCCAGATTACCGGGCGTGGCCAACCGAACAAGCCCCGTCCCGCCATAACCCTGCGTAACGACGACCCCGCCCCATGTCACGGACCCGCCTTCTAAGCCCCGAACAGGAACAGATCTGCTACGGTGCCATGATGCTGGCGCGGGGCAGGCTGGTCGCCATGCCCACGGAAACCGTCTATGGCCTGGCCGGGGATGCGCGCAACCCGGCAGCGGTGGCGGCGATCTTCGCGGCCAAGGGGCGGCCCTCGTTCAACCCGCTGATCGTGCACGCCCCCGATCTGGCCACGGCCGAGGGGATCGGCATCTTCGACGCCCCCGCCCGCGCGCTGGCGCAGGCCTTCTGGCCCGGCGCGCTGACGCTTGTGGTGCCGCTGCGGCCCGGCGCGGGCATCGCCTCGCTGGTGACGGCGGGGCTGGATACGGTGGCCATCCGCGTCCCCGCCCATCCGGTGGCGCAGGATCTGTTGCGCAGCTTCGGCGGGGTGGTGGCCGCGCCCTCGGCCAACCCCTCGGGGCGGATCAGCCCGACCTCTGCGGCTCATGTGATGGCGGGGCTGGGGGGCAGGCTGGCCGCCGTGATCGACGCCGGGCCATCCCCGGTGGGGGTCGAATCGACGATCATCGGCTGGCAGAACGGCCGGCCCGTGCTCCTGCGCCCCGGTGGCATCCCCGCCGAGACGATCGAGGCCCGCCTCGGCCAGACGCTCGACCGCCCCGAGGCGCAGGCCGGCGCCCCCCGGCCCGCCGCGCCGGGAATGCTGGCCAGCCATTACGCGCCGCGCGCGCCGGTCCGGCTGAATGCCGAAAGCGCGACGGGCGACGAATTCCTGATCGGCTTCGGCACCGTCGCGGGCGAGATCACGCTATCGGCCTCTGCCGATCTGGCCGAGGCCGCCGCCGCCCTTTTCGACGCGCTTCACCGCGCCGATGCCAGCGCCCGCCCCATCGCCATAGCCCCGGTTCCCGACCATGGCCTGGGGCGCGCGATCAACGACCGCCTGCGCCGCGCCGCCGCCCCCCGCGACGGCTGAAACCGCGCAAGGATGCGCGCCCCCAGCGGAAAACTCGGGGGGCATTGACCGGTCCGCCTGGCGCGCCAGACAACCGCAGGCACACAGGCATTCGGACCCCGGCTTCTTCTGTCCGGAAATATCCTCCGGGGGTCCGGGGGTGGAAAACCCCCGGCTGACGCTCACCTCAGAAATCGACGCAGATGCCCTTTTTCTCGTAATCGCCGTAGCGCACGGGTTCTGGCCCGTCCCGGCCGCCAAGTTCGGGGGGAAGATCCGACGGGCTCGCTGCGGCGCGCCGGGCGGCGGCTTCGGCCAGGGCGCGTCGGGCGGCGGGTGGCAATTCGCGTTGCTCGGTCATGGCGGGCGGCCTTTCATTCAGCTATCAGGACGAAATCTAGGGAAAGGGCCGGATATGGGCAAGCCAGCACAGGCAGGAAAGACGCGGGCGAAAGGGCCGCAGGACGGGGCGCGCAGGGCTGCGCTGCGCCTGCTGGCGGGGCTGCGCGAGGGGCTGGCCCTGTCGGATCAGCCCGCCGTCACCGCCCGCCTGCCCCCGCCCGAACGGGCGCGCGCGCAGCGCCTCGCGCTGGCGGTTTTGCGCAATATCGACCGCGCCGATACGCTTCTGGCGGCGCATCTGTCGAAGAAGCCCCGGCCGGATGTGCTGGACGCGCTGCGCCTTGGCCTGGTCGAGATGCTGGAACTGGCCGAGGCCCCTCATGGCGTGGTCAATGCCGTCGTGGCGCTGGTGCAGGGCATGGGGCCGAAGGGGCGGGCGGCCTCGGGCATGGTGAATGCGGTGCTGCGCAAGCTGTCCGATGCGCGCGCGGCATGGGCGGCCCTGCCGCCCGAGGAAATGCCCGACTGGCTGCGCGAACCCGTTATCGCGGCCTGGGGCAAGGGTGTGGCGCTGGCGATCGAGGCCGCGCATCAGGCCGGCGCGCCCCTTGACTTCACCGCCAAACCGGGCCGGACCGCGCCGGGCAAGGCGCTTCCCGGCGGCTCTTTCCGGCTGCACGCCCCGGCGCAGGTCAGCGCGCTGCCGGGCTATGCGGCGGGCGACTGGTGGGTGCAGGACGCCGCCGCCGCCATGGCCGTGCGCCTGCTGGAGCCTGAGCCGGGTGAACATATCGCCGATCTCTGCGCGGCACCGGGGGGCAAGACGCTGCAACTGGCCTCGGCCGGGGCGCGGGTGGCGGCGGTGGATATCTCGGGCCCGCGGCTGGCGCGGCTTCACGAGAACCTGACCCGCTGCGGGCTGGAAGCGCAGGTGATCGCCGGTGATGCGCTGGAATGGCGTCCCGATGCGCCCCTTGATGCGGTTTTGCTGGATGCGCCCTGTTCGGCCACGGGCACGATCCGGCGTCACCCCGACCTGCCGCTGATTCGCGACGGCTCGGCGATCCCGGCGCTGGCGGCGCTTCAGGCGCGGCTGATCGATCATGCGTTAAGCATCCTGAAGCCCGGCGGCAGGCTGGTTTTCGCCACCTGTTCGCTTTTGCAGGCCGAGGGCGAGGATCAGCTTGATGCCGCCCTTGCACGCCATCCCGGCCTGTCCGTGACCCGCCCCGATGCCCCTGCGGAATGGATCACCAGGGCAGGCGGGCTACGGCTTCGGCCCGATTACTGGCCCGAGCTTGGCGGGATGGACGGCTTCTTCATCGCCCGCTTGCAGAAGCCGCAGGCCGACCGCTAGAACCGCGCCATGACCGATCCCGCCCGCCCCTATGGTTTCACCCGCAGGCCCGAGCCGCGCTGCCTTGGCGCGGCCATGCGCGGCCAGCAGATCCTTGATGGCGTGCTGCCGCTGACCGGGGGCGGCATCACGGGCGATCCGTTCGGGCAGCCCCTTGGGGATGGGGAACGCGCCGCCGAATTGCACGGTTTCGGCTGGCTGGACGATCTGGCGGCCCTTGGCTCGACCGGGGGGCGCGCGCGGGCGCAGGCGCTTGTTCTGGGCTGGATCGCCGCGCATCCCGAAGTCCCCGCCGCCCCCCCTGCCGGTCCCGGCGCGGACCCGGCATGGCGCGCCGATGTGACCGGGCGGCGGCTGATGCGATGGATCTTTCACGCAGGCCAGATCATGCCGGGGCTTGGCCGCGCGGATGCGCAGCCCGTTTTCGACAGCCTGCATGCCCAACTGAATTTTCTGACCCGGACCGAGGCCGCCCCCGGCCTGCCCCGGATCGAGGCGCTGGCGGCCTGCGCCATCGCGGCGATGATGCTCAAGGGTGCGACCGGTCAGGCCGCGCCCGCGCTTGCCGCGCTTGATGACGCGCTGGAAGACAGCATCCATCAGGGCGTCATGCGCGCGCGCTGCCCCGAATCGGCGCTGAGCTGCCTGACGCTGCTTGGCTGGGTGCAGGCCACGGCGGATGAGGCGGGCGTGGCCCTGCCTGCCGGCATTCCCGCCGCCATCGCCGATATCGCCCCGGTTCTGCGCGCGCTGCGCCATGCCGATGGCAGCCTGCCGCGCTTTCACGGCTCGGGGCGCGGTGCGCCGGGGCGGCTGGATCACAGCCTGCGCGCGGCGCATGGCCCGGCGCTGACGCTTGGCGGTCATGCCATGGGGTTCGCGCGGCTCGCGCGGTCGCGTGCGACGGTGGTGCTGGATGCCGCGGCCCCGCCCGCCGGTCCTGCGGCGGCGCAGGCCCATGCCTCGACGCTGGGGATCGAATTCACCTCGGCCCGCCATCCCATCGTGGTCAGTTGCGGCTCGGGCCGGATGTTCGGCCCCGCATGGGCGCGCGCCAGCCGGGCCACGGCCTGCCATTCCACGCTGAGCCTGACCGGGCTGAGTTCGGCCAAGCTGCTGCCCGCCGACAGCCACGGCCATGAGCGCCTGACCCTTCTGCCGCAAAAGGTCTGGGCGGGTGTCTGCGATGCCAGGGGCGATCTGATGCCGCCCGATGCCCCCCCGCCCCCGGCCCGCCAGCCCGAGACGATTCTGGCCGGTCACGACGCATGGGCCGGCACGCATGGGCTGACCCATCT
>JAUNTV010000146.1 GCA_030538515.1 Paracoccus sp. (in: a-proteobacteria) | reverse complement strand
CGGCGCGCGGGCGGCGGCCTCGTGCCGGATCAATGCGCCGAAGGCGGGCGGGATGGCATGGGCGGGCACGACCGCCGCCGCGGGCAGGCCCGCGAACAGCAATGCGCCGGGCGGGGGCAGATAGGTGAACTTGCCGCAAAGCACGTCAAGTTCGGGCGGTTCGGGATGGGGGCCGGCCCAGACACCGGGCCAGATACCGGGCCAGTGCTGCCGCCACGCCGGGTCATGGGGGCGGGCGGTCACGCAATAAAGCCGGTGCGCCGCGCCGCGCGGCAGAAGCATCAGATCGCCGGCCCCGGCGCGAAGCGAGACGCCTTCGGCATCGACCCGGCAGGCCCCGGCAAGGACCAGATGAAAGACCGCCTCGCCCGCGCCCGAAGCGGGATGATCGACCATATATGGCCCTGCCATCTGGCAGCGCATCTCAAGCGCGGGGCGCAGCGCGCTCAGCCCGATAAGCTGGCTGAGCGGATCATCCTCAGGGGGTGGGGGCTGCATGCGCGTTATCGTCGGTTCGTCCGCCCCCCGGCAGAAGGGGCGCGAATTCCGGCTCGGGGATGAAGCCGTGGCGGTTGGGCATCTCGATCAGCGGCAGCGCGTTCCGGTCAAGCGATCCGTCACCGGGCAGAATGTCGTTCATCGCCAGAATATAGGCAGCGACGGCATAGGTCTCGTCCGCGGTGAGACTGCCGGGGTCGTAATAGGGCATGGCGCGCCCGATATAGTCGTAAAGCGTGGTCGCATAGGGCCAGTAGCTGCCAACGGTCTTGACCGGCGCATCCGTGGCCAGCGACCCATGCCCGCCGACCAGCCGGTCATTCGGCCCGCCTTCGCCCGTTTCGCCGTGACAGGCGGCGCAGTGCATTTCGTAAAGCGCGGCCCCCTGGGCGGCGGTGCCGTGCCCGTCGGGCAGGCCCGCGCCATCGGCACGCACGTCGATGTCCCAAAGCGCGATTTCGTCGGCTGTGGCCGCGCGCCCGAATTGCTGCGCCGAGGCGGGCAGCGCCAGAAAAACGCAGGCGATGACAAGGTTACGACAGGGCATGGCGGACATTCCCTTCTGTATCGATGCGCCAGATCTGCTGGCCGTTATAGTGAAACAGCGGGTTCACCCCCATCTGGGCGATCAGGCTGGCGCGGTCGGGCTGGACATGGCCCTTGTCATCGGTGGCGCGGCTGGTGAGATAGGTCGGGCTGCCGTCCCAGTCCCATTCCATCTGAAAGCGCGTCTGCGCCTTGGGCAGAACGGGGGCGTTCAGCGCGGCATCGGACCATGTGCGCCCCGCATCGGTGCTGATCTCGACACGGGTGATCGCACCATTGCCGGACCATGCCAGCCCGGTGATGCGGTTATAGCCCGGCGCGATCTCCATCATGCCCGAGGGCGATGTGATCACGGAATTGACCTCCTGTCGAAGCTGGAACTGGCGGGCGCGCCCGTCGGGCATCAGGCTGGTATAGCGCGATGTTTCCCAACGGGTATAGAAGGGCTGATCACCGAATTTCAGCCGCCGCAGCCATTTGACCGACAGGTTGCCTTCCCAGCCCGGCACCAGAAGGCGCATGGGATAGCCATGGGCGGGGCGCAGGGCCTCGCCGTTCTGGGCATAGGCGATCATCGCCTCGTCAAGGATCTCGTCGGTCATCGGGATCGAGCGCGCCATGCCCGAGGCATCGCCGCCCTCTGCCAGCATCCAGCGTGACGCCGCATCGCGCCCGACCAGCCCGGCGATATAAGAGAGCCGCACACCCGTCCATTCATGCGTGCTGATCAGCCCGTGCGTGTGCTGGACGGTCAGGGTCGGGTCGTCATTCTTCCAGTTTTCCCAGCCATTGCCCGAGCATTCGATAAAGGCCACGCGCGAGACCGAGGGCATGCGGCGCAGATCATCCAGCGTGAAAACGGTGGCGCGCCCGGCCATGCCATGAACCAGCAGGCGGTGGGTTGCCGGGTCAAGATCGGGAATGCCGGAATGACTGCGTTCATAATGCAGGTCCGAGGGGGTGATCGTGCCATGCAGCCTGTGCAGCGGCGTTTTCGAATTGATCGCATCAAGCGGGTCGACATTGCGCCGGCCCGGCGTGGCTTCGGTGATGCGGGCGATTTCTTCGTGGGCAGAGCGTTCGCTGCGCGGCCCGACCGGATCGCCGACCTCGCGCGGGGGCACATCGGCCAGGCTGTCGGCCACGGCCTGCCCGCCGATCACCCCGCCTGCCACCGCGCCCGATCCCGCCGCCAGAAACCGTCTGCGCGACACGGCCATGCCGCCCGCATTATCTGCCTGATCTTTCATGGAATCCCCCCGATTTCCTGGCCCCGGTTCGGAACTATAGCCGCAGACCTGCCCCGCTGTCAGGCATTGATCGGATCAGACAGGGCCAGATCCGGCTCATTCACGGGGGCGCACGGCCTGAGACGGCGGGCGGAAAGGGGGGCGCAAAAATCTTGACTTATCGGATGGTATCGATAACACTCACGCGCATGGCGCGATGATCAGTCATCGCGCAATCCGTAAGAGAGGGGGGCTTGCGCGTGAGGAGATATGTTGATGCCTTGTGGCGCGTGATCGATATCGTGATGGCGATCCTGCTGTTTGCGATGATCGTGCTTGTGTTCGCCAATGTGGTCATGCGCTACGGCTTTTCATCGGGGCTGCGCGAGGCGGTCGAGCTGTCGCGGTTATGGTTCGTCTGGGTGGTCATGCTGGGCGCGGCGGTGGTGCTGCGGCGCGGCGAGCACCTGAATCTCGCCGAGTTTTCCGAGACATTCTTCCCCCGCGCCGTGCCCGTCCTGCGCAGGCTGTGCTGGATCGTGGTGCTGATCGCGGTGGGGATGCTGTTCTGGGGCGCGCTGAAACAGACCATGGCCAACTGGAACAATATCTCGCAGCTGACGGGGCTGCCGACGGGGCTTTCCTATCTGGCCGGGGTGGTCTCGGCCGTGCTGATGGCCGGGGTCGCGCTTGCCGGGCTTTATGACCCGATGAAGCCGCCGGCAGGTGATTCGCACGAAGGAACGCATGAATGACCCTGTTTCTGTTTCTGACCGTTCTTATCGGGGCGATCCTGCTTGGCCTGCCGGTGGCCTTCGCGCTGCTTCTGTCCTCGATGGCGCTGATGCTGCACATGAACATGTTCAGCGCCGATATTCTGGCGCAGTCGATGATCAACGGCGTTGACAGCTTCCCGCTTCTGGCCGTGCCCTTCTTTCTGGTCGCGGGCGAGGTCATGTCGCAGGGCGGGCTTTCGACGCGGATCGTGCGGCTGGCAACGGCCATGGTCGGGCACCGGCGCGGCGGGCTTGGCTATGTGGCGATCCTGACTTCGATCGTGCTGGCGGGGCTTTCCGGCTCGGCCGTCGCGGATGCGGCGGCGCTTGTGTCGATCCTTTACCCGATGATGCGCAAGGCGGGCTATCCGCAGGGGCGCAGCCTTGGGCTGCTGGCCTCGGGCGGGATCATCGCGCCGGTCATCCCGCCCTCGCTTCCGCTGATCCTGATCGGGGTTGCTGGGAATATCTCGATCGCGAAACTGTTCATGGCGGGGATCGCGCCGGGGCTGATGATGGCCATGGTGCTGATGGGCATCTGGACTTTCCTCATGCGCAATGAGGAACTCGAGACCCTGCCGAAAGCCAGCTGGCGCGAACGCTGGCTGGCGCTGCGCGACGGGTTCTGGGCGCTGCTTCTGCCGGTGATCATCATCGGCGGCATCCGCTCGGGCGCGTTCACGCCGACGGAAGCGGCGGTCGCGGCCTCGGTCTATGCGATCCTGATCTCGACGCTGATCTACCGTGAACTCAGCTTCAAGGCCTTCGTGACCGTTCTGATGAACGCCGGGCGCTCGACCGCGATGGTGATGTTCCTTGTCGGGGCCGCCATGGTCGCCGCCTGGCTGATCACGGTCGCGCAACTGCCGCAGCAACTGGCGCAGATGCTGGCACCGCTGATCGACAACCCGCGGCTTCTGATGCTGGTCATCATGCTGCTGGTGCTGGCGGTGGGCATGGTCATGGACCTTGCCCCGACCGTGCTGATCCTGGTGCCGCTGCTGATGCCCGTGGTCAAGATGGCCGGCATCGACGAGGTTTATTTCGGCATCATGTTCGTGCTGAACTGTTCCATCGGCCTGCTGACCCCGCCCGTGGGCACCGTGCTCAACGTGGTCTGCGGCGTTGGCCGCGTGCAGATGAGCACGGCGATCAAGGGCGTGTGGCCCTTTATCCTGGGCTATGCCGCGCTGCTTGGCCTTTTCGTGGCCGTCCCGCAACTGATCATCGCGCCGGCCCGGTTCTTCGGCGGCTGACATCATTATCAACAAGGAGGAAAAAACCCATGAAATCAATCCTGAAAGCCGCCAGCTTCGCCGCTGCACTGGGCCTGTCGGCACTTGCGGCGCAGGCGCAGACCGCGCTGCGCCTTGCCCATCCCGCGCCCGAAACCGATCTGCAACAGGACCTGGCCGTCTTCTTCAAGGAACAGGTCGAGGCGCGCTCGAACGGGGGGATCACCGTGACGATCTTTCATTCGGGGCAGTTGGGCAATGACGCGCAGATGATCGACGGCACGCGCTCGGGCATCATCGATATCAGCATCATCGGGCTGAACAATTTCACCGGCCTGGTCCCCGATGCGGGCGCGATCGAACTGCCCTTCATCTTCCCCACGCCCGAACAGGCCTATGCCGTGCTGGACGGCGAGATCGGGCAGGGGATCTCGGCGCAGTTCAAGCAGCATGGGCTGCATGTCCTGGGCTACCCGGAAAACGGCTATCGCAACATGACCAACAGCCGCCGCGCGATCGTCGAACCCGATGACGTGGCCGGGTTGCAGATGCGCGTCAACAACTCGCGCGCGCTTGGCGATATGTTCACGCTGCTTGGTGCGACGCCCCAGCAGCTTCCCGTGGCCGAGCTTTACACCGCGCTGGAAACCGGCGTCGTCGATGCGCAGGACCACCCGATCGGCATCGTGCTGTCGTTCAAGTTCTACGAGGTGCAGAAATATCTGTCGCTGACCCGCCACGCCTATTCGGCGCTTGGCATGGTGATGAACGACCGCAAGTTCAACGGCCTGTCGGCCGAGGAGCAGCAGATCATCACCGAAGTCTCCGCCGAGGCCGTCGCCATGCAGCGCGCGCTTGCCCAGGAAAAAGAGGCCGAGATGATCGCCACGCTGGAAGCCGATGGCATGGAGGTGAACGATAATGTCGATGCCGCCGCATTCCAGGAAAAGGTCCGTCCGGTCTGGGATGATTTCACCCGCGCCAATGGCGATGCGGTCGTGAACGCCATTCTGGCCGCGCAGCAATAAGCGCGTCCGAAGGGCAGGGAAGGCGGGGCCATCTGGTCCCGCCTTTTGCATTTTCGGGGATCGCGCTTGACGCGGGCCCGGCCATCTGGTTTCGCGGGCCATGAACGGGGATGAAGGATGGGGCCATGGCGTTTGTCGGGATTGATCTTGGAACGACGAACTCGCTGATCGCGGTCTATGATGGCACCGGCGCGCGACTTTTGCCGAATGCCCTGGGCGAGGTCATGACACCATCCGCCGTCGGGCTGGCCGATGATGGCAAGACGCTGCTGGTGGGCAAGGCGGCGCGGCTGCGGCTGCTGCGCCACCCCTTGCTGACGGCGGCGCGTTTCAAGCGGCTGATGGGCACCGACAAGGTGGTGCGTCTTGGCAGGCGAAGCTTCACCGCCACCGATCTGTCGGCGGCGCTTCTGGCCCAGCTTCGCCGCGACGCCGAAGCCGCCCTGGGTGAGCCGGTCAGCGATGTGGTGATCTCGGTCCCGGCCTATTTCAACGCCCGCCAGCGTCAGGCCACCAAGGATGCCGCCGAAATCGCCGGGCTGCGGGTCAGCCGGCTGATCAACGAACCCACCGCCGCCGCTTTGGCTGCCGGTGTGAACGACCGCGATGATGAAAGCCTGTTCGTGGTGCTGGACCTTGGCGGGGGCACTTTCGACGTGTCGATCCTTGAGATGTTCGAGGGCGTGATGGAGGTCCGCGCCAGCTCTGGCGATGCCTTTCTGGGGGGTGAGGATTTCACCGCCGCCATCGCCCGTGATCTGGCCCGCCAGACGGGCCATGAATGGGCTGGTCTGGGGGATGCGGCGCGGGAAAAGCTTCTGGTCACGGCGGAGGATTTCAAGCGCCGCCTGTCCTCGGATACGGGTGCGGCGGTCGAGGCGGTGATCGACCTTGACGGGGCCGAGCACCGGCTGAGCTTCTCGGCCGCGCAGTTCGAGACCGCGACCAGTGATCTCGTCACCCGCCTGCGCCGCCCGATCGAGGCCAGCCTTTACGATTCCGGCATCGATATCGACCGCATCGACCGCGTGCTTCTGGTCGGCGGTGCCACGCGCATGCCGGTGATCCGCAGCCTTGTCGCGCGTATCTTCCGCAAGCTGCCAGAACGCCGCGTCGATCCCGATCACGCCATTGCCCTTGGCGCGGCCGTGCAGGCGGCCTTGATCGGCCGGCACGAAGGCCTGCGCGACGTGGTGCTGACCGATGTTGCGCCCTTTTCCATGGGGATCATGTCGCATAACAACATCGCGGGCCGCCAGATCGCGGATGCCTTCACGCCCCTGATCGAACGCGGCACTATCCTGCCCGCCAGCCGCAACGGCTATTTTTCGACCACGGCTGACGGCCAGAAAATGATCGCGGTCGAGATTTTTCAGGGCGAAGCCGCCTTTGCCGCCGATAATATCCATCTGGGCAGCATGAAGGTGCCGGTGCCCCCCGGTCCTGCCGGGAAGGAAGGTATCGAGGTGCGTTTCACCTATGATGTCAGTGGCTTGCTGGCGGTTGATGTGACGGTTCAGTCCTCGGGGCAGGTCCATTCCGACCTGATCGAAAATCTGGCCGAGGCGCTGCCCCCGGCAGAAAAAGCCCGCCGCCTGAAGGAAATGGAG
>JAUNTV010000145.1 GCA_030538515.1 Paracoccus sp. (in: a-proteobacteria) | reverse complement strand
AATCGCTTCGACAATCAGGTGATAGGCGTCCTTCATCCCGTCAGTTGCGGGGATTCTGCGCAGAATTACAAGCCCTTTCATCCCGTCAGGGCGCTTGCGGACCGGGCGGGGCACGCCTATCTGTGGCCCATGTCATTTGCCCATGTCACCACCTGGATCTTCGATCTCGACAATACGCTTTACCCGCCCGAGGCGGCGCTGTTTGCCCAGATCGAGACCCGCATGACCGCCCATGTCACCCGCCTTCTGGGCGTCGACAGCGCCGAGGCCGACCGGCTGCGCCAGCATTACTGGCGCGATTACGGCACCACGCTGGCCGGGCTGATGGCCGAACATCAGATCGATGCGGGCGCCTATCTGCTGGATGTCCATGACATCGATTTCTCGGTGCTCGATCCCGCGCCGGCGCTGGCGGCGGCCATCGATGCGCTGCCGGGGCGCAAGATCATCCATACCAATGCCGACAGCGCCTATGCGATGCGGGTTCTGGACCGGCTCGGGCTTGGCCCGTTCGAGGCGGTCATGGGCATCGAGGAGACCGGCTTTCACCCCAAGCCCGATGCGCGCGCTTATGCCGCAGTGATCGGGGCGCTGGATATCGACCCGACCCGCAGCGCCATGTTCGAGGACGACCCGCGCAACCTTGCCGTTCCCGCAAGCCTTGGAATGGAAACGGTTCTGGTCGGGCCGGGCCGCCATGGCCCCGACGCGCTTGCCCCCGGCCATGTCCATGGTGCCCATGTCCGTCACCAAAGCGATGACCTGACCGCTTTCCTGCGCGTCCTGGTCTGATCGGCTTTACGCGAACCGCCCGGTCTGGCAGAATTGCACCCGTGCTTTGCCGATCCGCAGCCGCAGCCACCAGCCCTGCCCAGCCAGAAGTGAGGAACCGCCCATGTCCCCGACCAGCCTGACCGATGACGCCCAGGCCAGCCGCGCCGAAAACCGCCTTGCCGCGCGCATCCTTCTGGTGGTGCTGCTTGCGCTTGTGCTTTGCGCGGTCGTCGTGGTGATCTGGGGCCTGCCTGCGCTTGGCATTCTGGGCCTGATCGGGACCGCAGTGGTCTGGGCGGTCCTTCTGATGATCATGGTCGGCAACTAGACATGCCTGCCCATGGGCTGACGCAGCACGATATCGTGGTCTCGGGCGGCGGTATCGCCGGGCTGATCGCGGCTGCCGCCTTCGGGGCGGCGGGCCATCGCGTGCTTTGCGTCGATCCCGCCCCGCCAGTGACCGAGGAAAGCGCCGCCGGTTCCGATCTGCGCAGCACGGCGCTGCTGACCCCTTCGATCCGGCTTCTGGAACGCATCGGGCTTTGGGCGCGGCTTGCCCCCCATGCGACGCCCTTGCAGATCATGCGCATCATCGATGCGGGCGGGGCCGAGCCGAAGGCCCGGCTGACGCGCGATTTCGACGCCGCCGATATCTCGGATGCACCCTTCGGCTGGAACCTGCCCAACTGGCTTTTGCGCCGCGAGATCGCGGCGCGGCTGGCCGAAATGAGCAATGTCAGCTTCCGCCCCGGCACCGCCACCACCGCCCTTCTCGCGCGCGAGGCCGAGGCCCTCGTCACCCTGTCGGATGGCAGCCGCGTCAGCGCCCGGCTGGTGATCGGCGCGGACGGGCGCGACAGCGCCATCCGCCGCGCGCTTGGCATCGGCGTGCAGGTGACACGCTACGGCCAGAAAGCGCTGGCTTTCGCCGTCACGCATGAGATCCCGCATGAGAATGTCTCGACCGAGATTCACCGCTCGGGCGGGCCCTTCACGCTGGTGCCGCTGCCCGACCGCGACGGCAGGCCCTCATCCGCGGTGGTCTGGATGGAACGCGGGCCAGAGATCGCCCGCCTGATGGCCTTGCCCGCCGATGAATTCGAAGCCGCGCTGAACGCGCGCTCGACCGGGGTTCTGGGGCATCTCAGCCTTGCCACGCGGCTGACCGCCTGGCCGATCATCAGCCAGATCGCGGATCGCTTTACCGGCCCGCGCACCGCCCTGATCGCCGAGGCCGCCCATGTCGTCCCCCCCATCGGCGCGCAGGGGCTGAACATGAGCCTTGCCGATCTGTCGCTGCTGCTGGACCTTTCCGCCGATGATCCGGGCAGCCGCGCCAGTCTGGATGCCTTCCAGCGCCGTCGCTGGATGGAAACGCGGCTGCGCATCGCGGGGATCGATCTGCTCAACCGCGCCTCGATGATCGGGGCGCGGCCCTTGCGCGATCTGCGCGCGGCGGGTCTGGGGGCGATCTACGGGGTCGCACCGGTCCGGCGTCTGATGATGAAAGCCGGGCTTGGCGCGGGCTGAGGCGGCGATATGGCGATGATGATCCGCGATGCCGGGCCGGGCGATCTGCCGGCCATTCTGGCGATCTACAACGATGCCGTGGCCCGGACCACGGCGATCTGGAACGAAGCCCCCGCCGATCTGGCCAATCGCGCGGACTGGCTGGCCGGGCGGCAGCAGGCGGGCTATCCGGTCCTTGTGGCAGACCGCGCGGGCACGGTTCTGGGCTACGCCAGTTTCGGCCCCTTCCGCCCCTTTTCCGGCTATCGCCACACGGTCGAGCATTCCGTCTATGTCGCCCCCGCCCATGCAGGCGGCGGCATCGGCCGCGCGCTGATGGAGGCGCTGATCACGCATGCCCGCGCGGCAGGCCATCACGTCATGGTCGCAGGGATCGAGGCGGGAAATCTTCCCTCGATCCGGCTTCACGAAAAGCTGGGGTTCCGGCAGACGGGCCTGCTGCCGCAGGTCGGTGCGAAATTCGGCCAATGGCTGGACCTGGCCTTCATGCAGCTTACCCTTGATACGCGCGACACCCCGGACGGGCCGGGCTGAACCGCGCGGCGACGCGGGAGGGCGCGAAATCGCACGCCCCCCTGATGCCGCAAAAAAAAAGCCCGGCACGACGCGCCGGGCCTTCCTGTCATGCAGGCGGATCGCCCTAGTTTTCGTCGATCAGCTGCTGGCGGGCGACACCGACCAGTTCGGCCATTTTCGCGCGCACGGCCTGGGCATCGACCTTGCCTTCCAGATCGGCGGACACTTTGCGGAACACGTCCTCATCGCCCGGCTCTTCGAAATCGCTGGTTACCACGCTCAGCGCATAGGCGCGGGCTTCCTCATCGCCGAGACCCAGAAGCCCCGCCGCCCACTCGCCCAGAAGGCGGTTGCGCCGCGCCTCGGCCTTGAACTGAAGATCGGCATCACGGGCGAATTTGGCCTCGTATGAACGTTCACGGTCGTCAAAGGTGGTCATTCACGTCTCCTGAGTGTGCTTCATCCATATGGCCATAGCGTCGGAATATCTCAACCCTGTATCGCCCGCGCGGGGGGCGGCAGTATTGCCGTGCGACCGCTTTGCGCCTATAGCCGGACGATACCCAAGTGACCCCCGAAAGGATGGCTGAGCCATGGCACCCCGGCGCAAGAAGATCTACGAAGGCAAGGCCAAGATCCTGTATGAAGGCACCGAGCCGGGCACCCTGATCCAGTATTTCAAGGATGACGCCACCGCCTTCAACGCCCAGAAGAAAGCCACGATCGAGGGCAAGGGCGTGCTGAACAACCGGCTTTCGGAATTCTTCATGCAGGGACTGACCAATATCGGCGTGCCCAATCACTTCATCCGCCGCATCAATATGCGCGAACAGCTGATCCGCCAGGTCGAGATCATCCCGCTGGAGGTGATCGTGCGCAATTTCGCCGCAGGCAGCCTGTCGAAGCGCCTCGGGCTGGAAGAGGGCACGCCCCTGCCCCGCCCCATCGTCGAATATTCCTTCAAGAACGACGAATTGGGCGATCCCATGGTGTCCGAGGAATATATCATCGCCTTCGGATGGGCCGCGCAGCAGGATCTGGACGATATCGTCAGCCTTGCGCTGCGGGTGAATGACTTTCTGTCGGGCGTGTTCTTCGGCGTCGGCATCAAGCTGGTGGATTTCAAGATCGAGATCGGGCGCATCTGGGACGGTGATTTCATGCGCCTGATCGTGGCCGATGAAATCAGCCCCGACTCGTGCCGGCTGTGGGATGTGAAAACCGGCCAGAAGCTGGACAAGGACGTGTTCCGGCGCGATCTGGGCAATCTGACCGACGCCTATACCGAGGTCGCCCGCCGCCTTGGCCTGATGCCCGCCAATGCCACGCCGATGAACAAACCGACCCTGATCAACTGAGGAAAAAGCCCATGAAAGCCCGCGTCACCATCATGCTGAAAGACGGCGTTCTTGACCCTCAGGGCGAGGCGATCCGCCATGCGCTTGCCGGGCTTGGTCACAAGGGCGTGGCGGGCGTGCGTCAGGGCAAGGTGATCGAACTTGACCTGACCGCCCCTGATGCCGACACCGCGCGCGCCGAAGTCACCCGCATGTGCGAAACCCTTCTGGCCAATACCGTGATCGAGAAATATTCCGTCGAGATCATCTGATCCGGGCGGGCCGCCTTGCGGCCTGCCCTGTCTGGCTGTTAACCTTTGATGACCATTTAACTTGCTGCCTCACCATATTCGCATTTGATCGGGGGGCTGATGCGTATTGGCACGATATTCCTTGAAAGCCTGTCCGCTGTTCACGCGCAGCGCTTCGATAAGGTCATTGCCGAAAGGCTTGCCGGGAAATACGGCGCGGCCAGCCACTCGACCACGCGGGAAAGGGTGGCCTGGGTCGGCGAGAACCGGCACCGGCTGGAAGATCTGGGCGTCACATCGCAGCGCCATATCTGCGATCACCTTGAGATCATGATCATGCACGGGACCTTGGTGACGGAACAGCCCTATTACCGCGATGTCATGTCACGCAAATTCTGGTCCCAGCATGAAAAAGCCCAACGATTGCGCCGGTATTATCTAGGCGCACCCCCCGCCGAGGTGACCGATGGATGAGCTGAGCACCACACGCGCCGCCTGCGATCCCGTTGCGGGCTGCGAATGCAGCTGTGATCGCGGCTGGCAGGACATTCTGGATGAGGTCAACCAGGCCCTTTCCAGCGATGACCCGCAGGAACGGAACCGGCGCATCACCAAAGCCTATGAGGATATCGCCCGCGCCGATTCGCGCAATCTCTGGACGCGGCTGGCCGGCTATGTCTCGGTGCAGGGCGGCTGCGCCATGGCGCGCGTGCAGTCGTGGTATGTCGCCTATACGCCGGGCCGCGTTCTCATCAACAAACCGGCAGCGCTCGATGCTCTGGCCGCGGCCAACAGCACGATCTTCTCCAGCATCTATCCGGTGATGCGATTCGCGCAGAAATGCGGTGCCGCGCAGTTGCGGAAATGCGTTGAAAGCGGGGCCTTCGAAGTCGATCGCAGATTGCTTGCCGCCATGGATATGATCGAGGCCGGCAATATCAGGAGAGCGGCCGATATCATCGCGAGATATGAGCAGGTCGAGGTCGTGCAGAAGGTCTATGACGATCATGCTGCCGGTTTCAGGGGCCTGATACGTGGCGAGAACTGGGTGCCAGGGGATCAGACCAGCATTCCCATATCAAAGGAATGCACCCGCGCTTCTGATATGCTGGTGAAGATTGGCAACCTAGATATCAGAGACCCTGAGCATCGAGTTGAATATTATCATAGGCTCATGAAAAGGATGCTGGAGCAGGATCGCGCCCGGCATGGCAACGGTGGACGGTCTGGCGGTGGGGGAGCGAGCGGCAGATGGTAAACAAAATCGGCGCGGCTTTCATGCTGGTGATATCCGCGACACCACTGAACGCAAACGACATTATGGAGGGGATTATGACCGAGGATGGGCAACGCGTGGTTTCTGTGGCCATCATGGAGCCGGTAAGTGAATTTCTGGCGCAGCCGGTAATGGCCCATCACCGGGAGAGCCTGCGCGGACCGAATGCCACAGATACCTCGCCGATCTTTCTGACGGAGTTTGCCTCGGGTGAAAATCTGCGCCCGACGATGACTGGTGGCCCGATTGTGCTTCGCTACGCATCAGAGCGCTGCGGCTTCGACCTGCCCGCCGGGCGGCAATTCATGGCCGCGATGGCTGGCCCTGTCATTGATGATGCGTCGATGATTCTGCCGATGGAAACGATGTCATGGGATGAAATGCAGGTGATGATGCACCGGATCGTGGCCATCTTCGACGGGGCCGGCTGGACAAGACGCGGCTGGAAGGTCCCCGGCTCCATCACGCCCGAGGATTTCAGTCAGGCGACCGGGCCGAAAAAGGCGCTTCTCGGCCAATGGCAGGAATGCGATGGCGGTCCCGTCCGTGTGAACGTCACGGTCAGACATTACAACTCCATGTCGCCGGGCAGCTTCATGCCGCCCGCCGCCCTGACCACGCCCATCGGGGATGATGCGGAGGACCGGTTCCTGATCTATGTCAGTTTCGGTGTCGCCTCGGCGGAGTTGAGACGCTCTATCGGCGAGCTACTGATGGCGCGCGGTGTGGATGAAGGCATCGACCCGGCGTATGAGACCCTCCCCGCGCAGATCTGGCTGGACGACCCCGACTGGCGCCCGCCCGGCTGGACTGGCGGGTTCTGAAGTCGCAGATCGATGAACAAGATTGGCATCGCTTTCAGCCTGGCCGCATTGGCAATCCTGCTGGGCATGGGAAAGGCCCAGCAGGATACCATGACCGAGGACATACCGCGTGTGGTTTCTGTCGCCATCATGCAGCCGGTGAATGAATTTCTGGCTCAGCCGACGATGGCTTACTACAAGCAGGACGTGCGCCGGCCCGCGTATACAGATCATTGGCCCTTCTACCTGACGGAAGCCGCATCCGGCAAGAAACAGGACCCGACGATGAGCGGCGGTCCAATCATCCTTCGATACGCATCAGAGCGCTGCGGTTTCGACCTGCCCGCCGGGCGGCAATTCATGGCCGGAATGGCTGGCCCCATCATTAACGATGCGTCGATGATTCTTCCGATGCAAACGATGTCATGGGATGAAATGCAGGTGATGATGCACCGGATCGTGGCCATCTT
>JAUNTV010000144.1 GCA_030538515.1 Paracoccus sp. (in: a-proteobacteria) | reverse complement strand
GCGCGATGAATATTGCCGATGGCAGGACCGTGACCACGCAGAACGGGGCGCAGAACTCCGGCTCCATGGTGCTGGCCGGCGATCTGGGGGGGGATCTTGCCAATACCGGCGTGCTGGTCGTCGCGCAGACCGGAGACGTCTCGGGAAAGCTCACCAACAGCGGCAATGCGCAGCTTGCCAGCACCGGCACGCTTGGCGCGCTGGATAACAGCAGCAGCCAGACCGCCAATGTCACCGGCACGATCCTTGGTGCCGTCACCAACAGCGGCACCATGGCCGTCAATGGCGATCTGGTGACCGGCCGCGATCAAAGCAGCGGCAAGACCCTGACCAACAGCGGCCGGATCAACCTGAACGGCACGCTGACCGGCCGGGTCGACAACAGCGGCACCATCGCCATGGCGAATGACAGCGCCATCACCGGCTCGCTGAATATTCTTGAGCATGGGCGGCTGGAACTGACCGGGGCCACCACGATCACCGGAAACCTGGACAATAACGGCACCATCTTCGGCAATTCCACGCTGACCACGCTGACCTCGACCGGGGGGGTCTTCTATAACAACGGGCTGCTTGACGCGGTGGCGGGCGGGCGCCTTCAGATCATCGCCGATCTGTTCGATCTGGGCGACGATTCGTCCTATGATAGCGATAACGTGGCCCTGATCGGCACGATCGCCAACAGCGGCATCATCAATTACAACGCAGATGCGCAACTCACCGGCGGCATCTACAACCGCGCGACGGGCCGGATCACCGTCTCGGCCGCCATCGATGTCGCCAGTTTCGACGTCACCAACGAAGGACGCAACGGCGGGCATATCACCGTCACCGGCACCGGCAGCCTGAGCAATGTGACCAATCTGACCAACCGGGGCGATTTCTTCATCCAGACCGGGGGCAGCGTCACCGCAGTCAATACCGTGAACGAAGCCGAGGGCGTCCTGAACATCGGCGGCACCCTGACAACCGCGCTGGAAAACCAGCAGGGCGGAGAGGTCAGGCTTGCCGGCGGCACGGTCATCGGCAATGTCGGCAATGCCGGGCTGCTGACCGGTTCCGGCCGGATCGAGGGCGAGCTGAGCAATACCGGCGATCTTCGGATCGAGAACGGCCAGACGCTTGTGGCCACGGCTCTGGTGCTGAACCATAATCAGGCCACTCTGGGCGGCACGCTTTCGGGGTCGATGCGCAATACTGACGGCGCTACCCTGACCATGGCGGGGGGCACCATCACCGGCTCGCTCAACAACCTCGGCACCATGACCGGCGGCGGCAGGATCATTGGCCAGTTCAACAATAACAACAGCCTGGACATCGGCGCGGGCGATACGCTGACGGTCGACCGGCAGATGAACAACCGCGCGAACATGTCTGTCGCGGGCACGCTGAACGGGGCGGTGAACAATGAGGCCATAATCGAAGGAGAGGTCGCGCGCATCGAGCTGGAGGGCGGCACCATTACCGGCAATGTCCGCAATGCGGGCCGGCTGACCGGCACCGGCAATCTGCAAGGCGTGCTGACCAATGACAGCGTTGCCCGTTTCGCCGGCAGCGCGAATGTGATCCTGAACAATGCCACCCTGGCCAGCACCGGCGATCTGGATATTACGCGGCTGACCAATGCCGGCACCGCCGTCATCGGCGCAGGCACCCGCGTCACCGTGACCGAGACCGTGACCAACAGCAACCGGCTGAACGTCTCGGGCACGCTTGAGGCTTCGGTGATCAACGAGGCTGACGCCACGACCGCGATGCAGGGCGGTGAGATCATCGGCACCGTGGACAATATCGGCACGCTTTTCGGTCCCGGCACCATCACCGGCAGGCTGAACAATACCGGGCGGATCAATGTCCACGAAGGCCATGTCCTGACCGGCACCGATATCGTCAACAGCAATGTCATGAACGTGGTGGGCACGCTGAACGGCCAGGTGCACAACACCGCGGACAGCCTGATCCGGCTCAATGGCGGCACCATCGGGGCCAGGATCATCAATGAAGGCAATCTGAACGGCTCGGGCCGGATCACCGGCCATCTGACCAACAGCGGCGTGGCCAATCTGAACGGCTCGCTTTATCAGGTCGTCAACAGCGGGCAGCTGACCGCCACCGGCGATCTGGACGCGGCTGGCATCCTCAACAGCGGCGCGCTGAACCTCGGGGGGTATACGCTGGCCTCGACCGGGCTGACCAACCAGCTGCACGGCGTTCTGGCCATGCAGGCGGGCACGGTCAGGGGCTCTGTGACCAATATCGGCACCATCTCGGGGCCGGGCACCATCACCGGCGCGCTGATCAATGAAGGCGGCCTGCTGAAACTGGAAGGCGGCAGGCTGAGCACGGGCCAGCTTGTCAACAATGCCGCGCTGAGCATCGACGCGGGCGATACGCTGGCCTCGGCGACAACCGGCATCAACCATGGCAGCCTTGCCCTTGGCGGGGTGCTGGAGGGTGATCTTCTCAACAATGCCCAGCTTGCCCTTGCGGGCGGCGCGATCACCGGGGCGGTGCAGAATGCCCAGGGCGCGACGATCTCGGGCGAGGGGCGGATCGACGGAACCTTGCTGAACGAGGGGACCTCGACCCAGACCGGCACGGCGGGCCATGTCAGGAACGAAGGCAGCTTCGATCCCGCAGGGCAGCTTTCCGTCGCGGGGCTGGACAACCTGGGCGAACTGACGGTCCGCAACGGCGCGCGGCTGAACGCGGCCACGGCGGTGCAGAACGCCCGGCTGGCGCGGGTGGGCGGCACGCTGGACGGCGCGCTTGTCAACCACGATGGCGCCGAAACGGTTCTGGAAGGCGGCACGCTGACCAGCCATCTGTTCAACGCGGGCGATCTGACCGGCAGCGGGCGGATCGACGGCAGCCTGCAAAATCAGGGTGGCGATGCCGATGTGACCGTGGATGTCGGGGGCGATCTGATCAACCTGGGCGGCGGGATCACCCTTCAGGGCGCATCGACTGTCACCGGGCGGATTCTGAACTCGGCCTCGGATACGCTGATTCTGAACCGCAGCGCGACCGTGCTTGCCGCAGGCAATCCGGGCGTGATCACGATCGCGACGGGCAGCACCACCACCGCCAATGGCGCGGTCAACGGGCCGAATGCCGGGCTGGTGGTCGATGGCACCCTTGCCAGCGATGTGCTGAACAATGGCCGGCTGAGCGTCGGGGGCCGGATCACCGGCGATATCAGCAATACCGCCACTCTGGTCTCGAACGGGGTCATTCAGGGCACGATCAGCACCGGCATCACCGATCAGGGGCTGTTCGAGGATGCCTCGGCCTCGATTGACGGGCGCGTCATCGGCAATGTGATCTACGGCGCGGGCCAGCTTAGCCTTGGCGACGGGCTGGAAATCACCGAGACGCTGGATCTGCGCCATGATTTCGGTCTTGCCGAGGGGCGGCAGGTCCGCGCCGGGCGCACCCAGATCCATAACGATATCACGCTGACCCTTGGCGGCACCGTCACCGGCGCGGTCGTCAATGCCGGGCGGATTCATGCCAGCAATGATACCGGGCGCATCGCCGGCAATCTGGACAACTTCGGCACCGTCGATCTTGGCGACGGCGGCACCGATACGGTGCTGACCGTGCAGGGCCTGTCGGGGAACGGGGTCCTGCTGCTGGACGTCTCGACCGGGGAAGAACTGCTTGGCGACCGGGTCGTGGTCTCGGGCGGGGCGACCACGGGCCGGGTTCACCTGTCCTTCAACGAATTGCCCACCACCGGCGGCGCGACCGTGGGCAAGCGGCTGACACTGCTTGAGGTGGACCGCAGCTTCGGCGCGGCCAATAACTACACCTACTCCGCCGATGATCTGACCGCTGCCTCGGAACGGATCGTCTATTCCATCGATCAATCCGGCCCGAACGGCGATCTGCAACTGGTCAGCCAGATCAACCCGGCCATCGGCGCCATGTTCGCCAATGTCACCCTGGTCCAGTCGCTGATCGGCTCGGTCATCAACCGCCCGACCAGCCCCTATGTGACGGGCCTGGTCACGCCTTACGGTGAAAACCCCTGCGGCGTCGGCGGCTGGGGCCGCGCGACCGGCGGTCACGCCACGGTCGAGGGCAAGACCGACAACCAGATATCGGTTCTGCAAAACCGCGTTTCGGCCAATTACTACGGCATGCAGGGCGGCATGGACATGGTCTGTTTCGATGATCGCTTCGGCGGCTGGAACATGTCCGTGGGGGTGCTCGGCGGGATCAATATCGGCGATACCCGCCAGCCGATCTACGCGATCAACAGCCAGAACTCGCAAGTCTCCACGGACCGTCTGGCCAGCATCACCACATCGGACTTCAAGCAGACCTATGGCGGGCTTTACATGACCGGCACCAAGGGCCGCTGGAGCGCGGATATTCAGGTGCGCGGCGAGAAAACCGATTTCGAACTGAAAAACACCCCGGTCACGGGCAGCGGCCTGCTGATCAGCGACCCCGATTTCTCAAGCCAGGGTTATACGGTTTCGGGCTCACTGGCCTATTCCATGCCGGTGCAGGAATCGGGCTGGATCGTCACGCCCAATATCGGCTTCTCCTGGTCGAAGTTCAAAACCGACAGCATCACCTTCGACGGTGACTTCACCCTGGAGTTCGATGACAGCACCCGTGAGATCGGCTTCATCGGCGCCAGTGTCGGCAAGACCTTCATCCGCGAGCATGAAAACGCCGCGATCCACGCCTTCGCCACCGCGACCTATTTCCACGATTTCGCGGATAATGCGGCCTCGCGGCTGCTGAACCCCACGCTTGACGGGTATGAAACGCAGATCCTCACCTCGGAGAACCTGAAGAATTATGGCGAGGTCAGCATCGGCGCGAATTACATCAAGGTGCTCAACCCCAGCCGGTCAGGCCGGCCGCGCCAGTTCTCGACCTCGGCGCGAATCGACGGGCGCTTCGGCGATACGATCGAAAGTGTAGGCGTGACCGGACAATTCCGGTTGCAGTTCTGATTGCATCCTGCGGACAGTGATTTAGTCTGCGGGACCAGCCCGGCGGGTTTCGGCCTGCCGGGTTATTGAATTAAAGATATCGTCACGGAGACTGCCCCAATGTCCTGGTTCAGCAAGGTCGCCTGGAAAGAAGGGCTGTTCATGCAGCCCCAGCATCTTCAGCAGGCCGACCGCTATGTCGAGAATCTGGTCAATGCGCGCACAAGGCTTCTGGCCCCCTACCCCTGGGGCGTCAGCGATCTTTCGGTTGACCGCGATGCCGCGCAGCAAGGCCGGATCAGCCTGCGCGCGGTTTCGGGCATCATGCCCGACGGCACGCCTTTCGATGCGCCCGGCACCGGCCCCCTGCCCGCCCCGGTGGCCGTGCCCGATGATGCGGCCGGGCAATTCGTCTGGCTGACCCTGCCCGATGCCAGCCCCAATATGCGCGACACCGCCCCCTATCAGGAGGAAGGCAGCTCGACCCGTTGGGGGATCATGACGGAATCGGTCTCGGACAGTTCCGCATCGAGCCGCAATGAACAGGTGCTGGAACTGGCCGTTCCGCGGCTGGAACTGGCGGTGCGCAAGACGCCGCGTCCGGGTTATCAGAACCTGCGCCTCGCCCGTATCTCGGAGGTGCGCGACGGGGTGGTCACGCTGGATGAAACCGCGCCGCCCCCCGCCATCGTGATCGGCGCGCATCCCCAGATCCTGGGCTATGCCACCCGCGTGATCGGCTGGATCGAGGCGCGGCTGGAAAGCCTTGCCCGCTTTGCCGCCGACCCCTCGGCGGGGGGGGGCATGCAGGCGGCGGATTACCTGATGCTGATGGTGCTGAACCGCAATATCGGGCTGTTGCGGCATCTTTCGCGGACCTTCGCGCTTCACCCCGAGGTTCTCTACCGCGCGCTGATCGGCCTTGCCGGTGAGCTTGCGACCTTTGACGGGGCCAACCGGATGGCGGCGGATTACCCGCCTTACGACCATGAAAACCTGAAGGAAAGCTTCGCGCCCATCGTGGCCGACATCCAGCGCTTCCTGTCGCGCGAGGTCGGGCGCGCGATCCGGCTGCCGCTGCAACAGGTGCGCCAGAACTCCTATCTGGCGCAGATCGCCGATCGCAATCTCTTCCGCGAGGCCGCCTTCATCATCGAGGTGCAAAGCGCCAAGCCGCTTACGCAGGTGCAGTCGCAATTCCCCGAGCTTTGCAAGGTCGGGCCGAACACCCGCATGAGCGAGATCGTGAACAACAACCTGCCCGGCATCCAGCTTGTCCATATGCCTAACCCGCCGCGCCAGATCCGTGTGATTTCCAGCCATGTCTATTTCAGGCTGGAAAAGAATTCCCCGCTGTGGCGGGAATTTTCGGTCGCGCCAGCGGTGGGGATGCATTTTGCCGGCGACTGGCCGGATTTGCAGCTTGAGTTCTGGGCCGTGCCGGAGGGTGTCTGATGGCCAGAGGCCCCGATGATGACCGCGAAACGACCCACCGCGGGGCCATCCCGCCCGGTGGCGGCTATGGGGCCGGACAGCCCGGCGATCCCTTCCAGCCGGGCGGGGCTTCGGGCTTTCCGCCGCAATCGCAACCCTATCCGCCACCGGGCGGCGGTTTCGCGGGCGGGGGTGACGACCGCACGGTGATCGGCAGCAGTGGCGGCGGGTCGGGCTTTCAGCCGGCACATTATCCGCAGGCTTCGCCGCCCGGTGCCTATCCCGCCCCGCCACCGGCTGGCGGCGCGGGCCAGCCCTACGGGCAAAGCTCTGGCGGGACATGGCTTGGCGCGCCGGCGCAGGGATCAGGCGGCGGCTATCAGCCCCCGACGGGCGGCGGCCAATACCCCCCGCCCGGCCAATATGGCGCACAGCCCGGCCAGTATCAGCCGCCGGGCAGCCCCTTCGGCGCGCCGCCACAGGGCCAATATGGCGGCCAGCCCGGTGCGCCCTTTCCGGGCCAGCAGCCCCCCGGCCAATCGGCCAGCCCCTTCGCGCAGCCCGACCAGATCGGGCGTG
>JAUNTV010000143.1 GCA_030538515.1 Paracoccus sp. (in: a-proteobacteria) | reverse complement strand
AGTTGCAGATAAACGCCGTTCATCAGGCGCAGCGGGCGGAACTCATCCTCGGTCAGCGCGCCCGAGATGCGCCGCGCCACCTGATCGCGGAAACGCTGCGCACGGTCGATGACGAAGGCGCGGTCGAAGTCGGTCTGATGATACATTATGCGCTCTCTGCCTGCTTGCCGTGGAAGTAGTTCGAGGGGCCGTTGGCGCGAAACGCCTCGCGCGGGTGGCCGGGTTCGGGACCATTGGGGCCGGGCTTCGCCGGGGCCAGAAACACGCCGACGGCACGATCCGAAAGCGCCAGCGCATGGGCCATGCGGTGACGGGCGTGATCCTCATCCGTGATGAGTTCGGCGTGATGCAGATGCGACACCCATTCATCCGTGCCGCTCAGATAGATGACGCGACCATCGAACAGGTCGTTGGCTGAAATGACGACGGGCTCAAATACGCGGGCCATGACGAATCTCTCCGGGTTTTGCTTAGGCGTTATATGGGATATTTTTCTGCATGAAGGCTAGTATCTGGCGGAAATAAGGAATACTGTTCCAGTGACGCCGCAGGATAGGACAAAACCCCGCCATGGATGAGCTTAGCGAAAAGAAACTCCGGCTTGATGCCCTGGACCGGAAAATCCTGACTGAACTTCAGGAGGACGCAAGCCAGTCACTCGACGATATCGCCCGCAAGATCGGCTCGTCGAAAACGCCCGTCTGGAACCGCATCCGCAAGCTGAAGGATGCCGGGATCATCAAGCGCCAGACGGTGATCCTGGATGCCGATGCCGTCGGGCTTGGCACCTGTTTTTTCGTGCTGATCCGCACCAGCGAACACGAAGCCGGCTGGCAGAAAAAATTCCTTGCCGCGCTTCAGGCCCGCCCCGAGGTGCTGGAGGCCCACCGTCTGGCAGGCGAGATCGACTATATCGTCAAGCTGCGCGTCAGCGATGCCCGCGCCTATGACGCCTTCTATCAGGCCCTGATCGCCGAGGTGAAGATCTTCAACGTCACCGCGCTTTTGTCGATGGAGGAGCTGAAATCCACCACCTTCCTGCCGGTTTAGCCTGCTGGACAGGGCGCGCGCGGGGGCGTCTACTGCACCCTGTCAGGAAAACAGGGGGGTCACATGACCGAAGTAACCGGTGCCTGCCTTTGCGGTGCCATCCGCTTTCGCGGCCAGCCGCAGGGCGAAGTCACCCGCTGCCATTGCGAACAATGCCGACGATGGGCGGGGGATGCGTGGTCATCCGTCTCGCTTGAAGGGGCTGAAATCACTGGCGACACGCTGCGCTGGTTCCGCTCATCCGAAGGGGCCGAACGCGGCTTCTGCGCGACTTGCGGGGCCTCGGTTTTCTGGCGCGAGGTCAGCGCGGATACGGTCGCGGCCTCGATGGGATGTCTGGATGCGCCAACCGGACTGCGGCTGAATCGTCACATTTATACTGCATTCAAGGGCGATTATTATGAGATCAGCGACGGGCTGGCACAGGATGCAGTGGAATAGGCCCGCCAAAGGAAAAGGGCAAACATGACGACGATCCATTGGGTGCATGCCGGTATCGATGCCTGTTTCGGGCTAAACCGCCTTATTCACGACCGCGCCGGCGCGCTTCGGGTCTGGACGCGCAGCGCGGCACCGCTGGACGGCATCGCGCCCGAAATCCAGCAGCCCTATGCGCCGGAAGCGCTTTGGGATGCGGTCGCGCCGGGTGATGTGATCGTCGCGCCCCGCCCGACCGATCTGGCCGTGGCACAGCTTGCGCTGGAACGCGGCGCGCATCTGGCGGTGGGCTGGCATGCCTCGCGCCGGCTGCGCGAAATCGCAGGGCCCGCGCGCGACAAGGGCCTGATCATTCTGGCCGAGGCCGGCATGGTTCCGGGGATCGAGCACCTGATGGCGCGCGATCTGGTCAATGATTATCGCCAGCAGGCCGAAGCCGGTGACGTGCTGCATTTCACCTGCTACGGCGGCGGCATGCCCCGCTTCCCGGATAATTTCCGCCATAAGTTCAATACCTCGCCGCTGTCGCTGCTGAACGCGCTGGCAACGCCGACAAGCTGGATCGGTGACGGAAAGACGCGAAGCGCCGCCTTCCCCTTCGACGCGATCCACCCCCACGACCTGCATCTGCCCACGCCGGAACGCCATCAGGTCTATCCGCATTATGATGTCGCCCCCTATCTGGAAGCGTACGGCTTCGACCCGGACTGGACGATCGCCACAGCGCAGCGCGGCGCGATCCGGCTGAAGGGCTGGGATGAGGGCTGGTCACAGGTTTTCGCCACCATCCGCCAGTCCGGCAAGGATGCGGCGATCCTTGGCGCGCTGGCTGACGAGCTGTGGCGCGACCACCCCTTCATGACCGGGGAAGCCGACCGCGCCGTCCTTTCCGTCGCGCTTCGGGCCGAGGGCCGCGCCGGCACGCGCTGGCACCGGGAATGGGTGATGGATGCCTCGGGCGGGCGGCACGGCTTCGTGCGCTTCCGGCTGAACGCGCTGATGCTGGCCCTCGCCGCCGAGGCGATCATCGGGGGCCGCGTCCCGCCCGGCCTGAACATCGGCGTGACCGACCCCGAACTGATCGCGAACTGGCTGGTCGAAATCACCCATCAGGCCGATTACGCCCGCCGCCTGAACCACGACCCCGCAGCCGGTGATGCAGCGTAACCGGCTGCCTCCTTGCCCCAGGCCGAACCGCCGCCATCACGCGGCGCGGCAGGGCGGATCAGCGGCGCAGATAGACGTAATAGGCGCCGGTCCCGCCATGGCGCAGATGCGCGGGCGTGACCTGCTGGACGACAAGCCGCAAGGGCGCGCTGTGCAGCCAATGCGGCACCTGATGGCGCAGCGCGCCGCGACGGACGGGCAGGGGGTGTTCTTCCCCGTCGCGGCTGCCCTTGCCGGTGATGACCAGCACCAGGCGAAAGCCGCGCGCGTGGCATGACAGGATGAACTGCGCAAGTTCCGGCCCGGCCTCGGCCAGTGTCATGCCATGCAGATCCAGCCGCGCCTCGGGGCGCAGCCGGCCCTGGCTCATCCGGCGATGGGTCTTGTGATCCATGCGGATCGGCTGTTGGCGCAGCGCCTCGGCGGGGCTGGGGGCAAGGCTGTGACTGCTGCGCGGCACGGATTTCACGCCGAAGCCGAAATCCGGCGGCAGCGGCATGGGCTTTGGCACCGGATCGCGCGGGGGACGGGCGGGAAGGAAGGGCTCGGGCGCGGCGGGCCTTTGCGGATCAAGCGGCGTGGCGGAACTGGCCACGCGCGACCAGAGCGCGCGATCCTCGGGCGTGAGGCCGCGCCGCCGTGCCATCAGTTTCCGGTCGCGACGAGACGCCAGTTCGGATCAGCCGCACCCATCTCGCGCTCGAATGTCCAGGTGTCGCGCTGCTTGCGGGCGGATTTGGGATCGCCATCCACCACCGCGCCGGTGGCGTCACGGGTGGTCACGATCATTTCGCCCACGAAGCGCACCGACAATTCGGCGATGGCGTTGGCGGGGTTGAACTCGGCCGCCGCCAGCGCGGTTTCACGGGTGCCAAGAAACTGCACCTCGGTCAGATGGCCCGCGGGGCGCGCGCTGATCGCGGTCTCGAAGGCCCGGGCGACTTCGGGCGACAGGAAGGGGCGCACATCGCCCAGATCGCCGCGCTCAAAGGCGACGAGGATCATTTCATAGGCCTGTTTCGCACCGCCCAGGAACTCGGTCAGCGAAAACGACGGCTCGGCGCGCTTGATTTCCACAAGGGCGGCATAGGCGGGGCTTTGCGGATCGACGTGATCGCTCAGGTCGCTGTCATCGGCGTTGGGGTCATCCTCGATCACCTCCATGCGCCGCTGTATATGCGGCTCATCCGTCTGCGTCGGCTCGAATCCGTCGCGGGTTCCCAGCACATTGCGCAACCGCAGGATCAGGAACACCGCCAGCGCGGCCAGAATGAGCAGTTGAATGAACGAGTTCGACATATTCCATCCTTCGCCGGGCCGATGCGGTTTGTTTTTTCGCCCGTGTCTCTTATGTAGGGAAGCAGCGTGGCCAAGTCCAGTTGCACCCTGAGGAGTATCATGCCGCTGTTCATCCTGCTCATTCTGATCCCGATCATCGAGATCGCGCTGTTCATCCAGATCGGCGGCATCATCGGGGTCTGGCCGACCATCGCCTGGGTGCTTCTTTCGGCGCTTCTGGGTGTGGCGCTGATCCGTTCGCAGGGGCAGCGCGCGCTTGGTGAATTGCAGCGCAGCTATCAGACGCTCAGCGATCCGACCCGACCGCTGGCGGATGGGGCGATGATCATGATCTCGGGGCTTTTGCTGGTAGTGCCGGGGTTCCTTACCGATGCGATCGGGCTTTTGCTGCTGATCCCCGGCATCCGGGACTGGCTGCTCAGGCGGTGGGCGCGCAATATCCGCGTCTCGCGCGCGGGCTTCGGCTTCGACAGCGCGCGTGATCCGCGCCATGGCTGGGGCGGGCGCGGCGAAGATGACGTGATCGAGGGCGATTACGCCGTTCAGGAAGACCCCTATGTCGCGCGCGACGATCTTCTGCCGCCCGAAACACCGCCCAGGCCGGGGCATGAAAACCGCCGCTCTTCAGGCTGGACACGCCCGGATTAGGCAGAGATTCCCGCCCTTTCGTCCGCCCTTGCCTGCACGCGCAGTTGAGACAGCCGGGCACCGGTGCTAGAACCGCGCCAACCATTTCCGAGAAGGACGAACGATGACCGACGAAACCCCGAATGCCGAAGCCAGCACGCCCGAAGCGCAGCCCGCGCCGCAGCCGCCGCGCCTTCAGATCCTTGCGCAATATATCCGCGACCTGTCCTTTGAAAACGCTGTCGCCCAGAAGGGGCTGAGCACCGCCGAGGTAAAGCCCGAGATCGCTGTTCAAGTCAGCATCGACGCCCGCAAACGCGCGGTCGAAAACCAGTATGAGGTGATCACGAAATTCCACGTCGCATCGAAGAACTCGGTCAATGACACCAATCTTTTCCTGTGCGAGCTGGAATATGGCGGCGTCTTTCTGGTCGAGGGCGTGCCCGACGATCAGTTGCACCCTTTCCTGATGATCGAATGCCCGCGCCTGATCTTCCCCTTCATCCGCCGCATCATCAGCGATGTGACGCGCGATGGCGGATTCCCGCCCGTCAATCTGGACCCGGTGGATTTCGTGGCGCTTTACCGTCAGGAACTCGCGCGCCGCGCACAGGCCGAACGCCCCGCCGACGCGCCGCTTTCGTAATCGGCCATGGCCCCGCGCCAACCCCGCGCCTGGCAGCGAATGCTGTCAGGCCGGCGGCTTGATCTTCTGGACCCGACCCCCTTCGATATCGAGATTGAGGATATCGCCCATGGTCTGGCCTTCGTCGCGCGCTGGAATGGCCAGACGCGCGGTGACTGGGCCTATTCCGTGGCCGAACATTCGCTGCTTGTCGAACAGGTTTTCGCGCGGATCGCACCTGATGCGGGCGATATCTGGCGGTTGGCGGCACTTTTGCATGACGCGCCGGAATATGTGCTTGGTGATATGATCTCGCCGGTGAAATCCGCGCTTGGTTCGGAATATGGCGAGATGGATGCGCGCATCGCCGAGGCCGTTCACCGCCGTTTCGGCATTCCGGTGAAAACGCCCGCGGCGATCAAGAAAGCCATCAAACAGGCGGATCATGTCTCTGCCTGGATGGAGGCCATTGAAATCGCAGGGTTTTCAGAATTTGAGGCCCGGCAGATCTTCAAAGCGCCCAGGCCCGAACATTGCGCCGGGCTGCGCATTCGCCTGCGTCCCCCGACCGAGGTTCGCAACGCCTATCTCGACCGTTTCAATGATCTGATCGGAACGCTTTGAATGCTGGCCCCGCGCAACGGAAAAACCGGCGCGGGGCCGGTTTTATCAGATTTCCAGATCGTCCATGGACTTGCCCGATTCCAGCGCCGACAGCACCCATTGCGGGCGGCGGCCACGGCCCGTCCAGGTCTGGGATTTGTCGGCCGGATTGGCATATTTCGGCGCGGCGGCACCCACGCTGCGGCGCGTCGTTTTGCCGCCGGTCAATTCGTTCAGCGAAAAGCCGTGCTCACGGGCGGCTTCCTCAAGCGCGGCAATTGCCTCGCGGCGCTTGCGTTCTTCGAAACTGGAAATCGCGCGGTCCACTTTGCCCCGCAGGTCGCGCAGTTCTTTCAGCGACATATTGTCAAGATTAGCCATTGCTGTCTCCGATAAATAGAGTTCCACGAATATGGGAAGCATGCCATTCATGTCAATTCATAGAAAGGGGTATTTTCAGCGTGGGCTTCTTTTTGCCAATATGCGTTGCAGGGTGCGCCGGTGCATATGCAAACGCCGGGCGGTTTCGCTGACATTGCGGTCGCATTGCTCGAAAACACGCTGAATGTGTTCCCATTTGACACGATCCGCCGACATCGGATTTTCGGGCGGCGGGGGCAGTGTCTCGCCGCTTTGCAAAAGCGCCGAAACGATATCATTGGCGTCAGCGGGCTTCGAAAGGTAATCGATCGCGCCCATTTTCACCGCCGCAACCGCCGTGGCAATGGCCCCGTAGCCGGTCAGCACGACGATCCTTGCATCCGCGCGGGCTTCGCGCAGGGCCTCGACCACATCCAGGCCGCTGCCATCCTCAAGCCGCAGATCGACCACGGCATAGGCAGCCGGTGCCGCGTTTAATGCCGCGACGGCATCGCGCACGCTCAGCGCGACATGCGGTCGGAATCCCCGCCTTTCCATCGCGCGGGCCAGCCGGTTCACGAAGATTTCATCGTCATCGACAAGCAGAAGCGACGGATCGGCACCCGGCCCGAGTGCTTTTTGTTCATTCTCCGCCATGGGTTCCTCCGCGAATGATCAGAGAACCTTTTACGGGCAAGACCGGTCAGACGCAAATCCCGCAGTGTCAGCCCGCTTTGGCGAAGCAGGCGGTCTGGCGGGCCATGGCCTCGGGCGTGACATCGCGGTTGAAGAATTCGACCGTGCCGTGACCGGGCATGACCAGATAGGTCATGGTCGTATGGGCGACGGG
>JAUNTV010000142.1:2154-7048 GCA_030538515.1 Paracoccus sp. (in: a-proteobacteria) | reverse complement strand
TCGAGCGGGTGTTCAACTGGCCCGGCATGGGCACGCTGGCATTCGATGCCGTGGCCGCCCGCGATTACCCGGTGTTGCAGGCGGTCATCATGATCCTGTCGCTGATGATCGTTGCCGTGAACCTGATCGTCGATATTGCCTATGGGCTGGTCGACCCCCGTATCCGCAAGGAGTGAACGCCATGTCTGCACCTGCGCGACGCTTTTCACTGCACCGCCTTGCCTCGCTGGAGTTCATTCTGGGCGCGGTGCTGCTGGTCACGATCATCGGAACGGTGCTGCTGTCGCAATGGCTGTTTGTCGATCCGGCAAAGATTTCGCTATCCACGCGGCTGATCCCGCCGTGGCAAGACCCCGCGCATCCTTTCGGCACCGATGCGCTTGGACGTGATATCCTGTCGCGTGTTGCCAGCGGCGGATGGATTTCGCTGAAGGTCGGCTTCATCTCGGTTGTGGGGTCGGTGGTTCTGGGCGTCGGCATGGGGCTGATCGCGGGCTATTACCGGGGCATCTGGGATGTGATCGTGATGCGTCTTGCCGATGTGCAACTGGCGCTGCCCTTCATCCTTTTGGCCATCACCTTCGTTGCGATTGTCGGTGGTTCGCTGACGAATACAATCATTCTGCTGATCGTCAGCCAATGGGTGCAATATGCGCGGCTGGTGCGGGCCTCGGTCCTGTCGTTGCGGGAACGCGAGTTCGTGCTGTCCGCCCGCGCGATTGGCGTAAAGAACCGGCACATCATCCTGCGCCATATCCTGCCGAACCTGCTAGGCCCGGTGGTCGTGCTGATGACGCTGAACGTGGCCAATAACATTCTGCTGGAAAGCTCTCTGACGTTTCTGGGGCTTGGCGTGGACCCGACGATCCCAAGCTGGGGCGGGATGCTGGCCGAGGGGCGGACCTATCTGCAAACCGCGTGGTGGATTTCGGTCATGCCGGGGATGGCGATCCTGCTGACCGTGCTGGGGCTGAACCTGCTGGGGGACTGGCTGCGCGATCTGCTGGACCCGACGGGAAGGACGAACCGATGATCCTGTTCGAGCAGGCCTTTGCCGCAACGCTGCCCGATCTGGCCGCCCGCCTGACCGGTGCCCAGGTGCAGACATGGACATTCGACGACGTCCCCACCCGCCGCGCGGCCGAGGCAGCCTTTGCCGCGCGCGGACTGCGGGCGCAGTGCCATTCCGCCTATAAGCCGCTTGTCTGTGCCTTTCGGGACGGGGTGATCGACACGGAAGGACTGGCCGGGGTCGACATCACCTATCCCCGGCATCCCCATGCCGATCCGCGGCGGTTTCTGCTGGAAAGCTATCCTCTGGCCGCGATGTTCCCCGATGTGGCCTTCACCTTCCTTGAGGGCGCAGAAACCGATGCGCTGCCGGCCTATGACCTGCGGCTGCGCTATCATTCCGGGCAACTGGTGACGGCGCAGGTGCTGGCACCGAACCGCGCGCATCCTGATTACAGCGGCAATCTCGCGCTGTCGCCCTGCGGCTGGCTGGTGGCTGACGGGCAGGCCAGCCCGCTGATGACCGATTACGAACAGCTTTTCCACCAGACCATGCAGGCACTGGCCCGCGCCGACTGGGGGACCGAGCCGTTCTTTCAGGAATTGAACATCGCCGTCACCCTGCCCGCGCGGGACGAAGACCTTGGCTACAGCGATGAGGCCCTGTCCCTGGCCGAGGCGCTGCACGAAGACCTTTATTTTTCCGCACTGGAATTTTTCGGCGCGCTGTCGGGGCGCGAGGCAGGCGACCGGCTGTTGCAGCCGGGCCAGATCGTGCCGGAAATCCGCCGCGGGCCGCGCCCTGGCGTGCGGGTGCAGACGCGCCCCTATGATCGCAGCCCCGCGCCCGATCACCGGCAGGATCTGGAAACCGCCAGCCGCCCCCTGTCGCCCGCCCAGATCGCGGCGGAACTGGCGGCGCTTGGCGGCACGCCCTTCGCCGCGCGATCGGTCGCAGGTCGCCGGATCAAGGCGATCAGCGTCAGGGGCGGTGATCGCGGTGTCATCATCTCCGCCGGGCAGCACGCGAATGAAACCACCGCGCCCGTCGGCACCTTGCGCGCGGCCAGGCGGCTGCTTGCGCGGGCGGGGGCGCATTTCACCCTGTGCCCGCTGGAAAACCCCGATGGCTATGCGCTGCACCAGCGGCTGATCCGCGATAACCCGCGCCATATGCACCACGCCGCGCGCTATACCGCCCTGGGTGATGATATGGAATATCGCGCAGGCCCCGCCCTGTTTGAGCAAGAGATCCGCCACGCAGCCGAGGCTCATGTCCCGGCCCTGCTGCACCTGAACCTTCACGGCTACCCCGCGCATGAATGGACGCGGCCCTTGTCAGGCTATGTCCCGCGCGGCTTTGCGACATGGACGATTCCCAAGGGCTTTTTCCTGATCATGCGCCACCATCCGGGCTGGGACGTGCCCGCCCGCCGCCTTATGGCGGATGTCACCACGCGGCTGGACGATGTGCCGGGCCTGCGCGCGGCCAATGATGCGCAGATCGCGCTTTATGAACAGCACGCCGGGCCAAGCGGGTTCGAGATCCTGAACGGCTTTCCGGTGCTGATCGCCCCCGATGACAGGCATCGCGTGCCGATGACGCTGATCACCGAATACCCCGACGAGACGATCTATGACGATGCCTTCCGCGCCGGCCACAGGGCGCAGATGGCCGCCGTCATCGCCGCCTATGAGGCGCTTCAGTCCCTGCCTGCCGGCCTGCTGCCGACAAACACGAGGCCTGCGGTATGAACGCAATCAGCCAGAACAGCGATCTGGACGATATTCTCGGCACCATGATCCATAGATGACGCCGCATTGCTGGCGATCACGATCTTGCCGGGTTCGGCAGGCGCAAGATGAGGCCGGGCGATATCAGGCTGCTGGCGGGTTCGACCTGCCCGGCCGGGGCATTGCGTTACGCGATGACGGTGGCCGGTGCCGGTGCGCCGCCCAAAAGCTTCTTATCACACAGGCGGGCTGCGCAGGCTGAACTTCATGCGCAGATCCTTGGCGCTGACACGCAGCCCGCGCGGGATCAACTTCGGCTCAGGCCGGGCGATCCTTGGGCGTCGAGTGTAGCGTAACGCCTGAATACGCTCTGCTCGCAGTCGTCCAGCAGAATCCGGGGGCGGCTTCACGCAGCTTTCCCGCCAGCGCCACACTGCCCCGATCAGGGACAAGCAGAATGCTTCACGGCCCCGCGCAAACCCCGGCCCGCGCCAGCTTCGGCTCATCAAGCTGGGCAGCGTAGGCGCGAAAGCCAGCCTTGTCCAGCATCAGCACGCGGTAGCAGGGTGGCCCGTTCGTCCACCATGGCGTGGGGTTGTCGATATCGGTGATGAACCGATGCGCGCAGGACTGCCCGGCGCTGAAGGCGATGCCTTCGGGGCTGGTGCCACAAAGCGGCACATGCAGATGGCCAAAGACGATATGGCGCACGCCTGCCGGGTGGGCGGCAAGAAGCGCCATGACCGCGCCTGCGTCATGCAGCCCGATCTTGCGGAAATGGGCCAGATCGTCCGGCACGGGGGGGTGATGAATAAAAACGGTCACCGGCTGCTCACCGGCACTGCCCAGGGCCTCGTGCAGCCAGCCGAGCCGCTTTTCGCAATAGCGCCCGCCGATATGGCCCGGTTCGTGGCTGTCCAGAAACAGCAGCCGGCCATCGGGCGTATCCATCCACGACTGCACAAAGCCATGGGCATCGACCGGATGATCAGGGAATGCCGCGCGGAAGGCGGGCCTTGCGTCGTGATTCCCGATCAGAAGCCGGACCTCGCAGCGCAGGGGGGCCAGCAGATCGGCCAGCATTGCATAGGCCGAAGGATCGCCGTCATTGCACAGATCACCCGTGATCACGACCAGATCGGTATCGCCATGATCCGCGACGATATGCGCAGTGATGCGGGCCAGTTGCGCCGCGGGGTCGATGCCATGCAACCGGCCGCCGGGCGGCAGAAGATGCGTGTCGGTAATCTGGATGATCTTCATGACCGGCTTTCCCGAAAGGATGCGGGCGGCGCGTATGCCGCCGCCCGCATGCAGCTTAGCGCATCAGCGCATTGGTTTGTTCCACGACCTGCGCCAGCCCATCCTCGGGCGAGACCTCGCCGCGCATCACCGTGCCGATGATATCGCGCTGCGTGCGCCAGATGCGGACCGAATCACCACCCGGATAGCCAGCCCAGGGGCGCGACTTGTCGGCCTGACGGGCGGCGGTGGCGACGTTCGGATGTTCCAGATAATAGGGTGCCAGATAGTCTTCGCCGGTGGCGCGGATATTGGTGGGCAGATAGCCGGTGATGCGCACGATCACGTTTTGCGCCTCGGGGCCAGTAACCCATTTCAGATATTCCCATGCGGCGGCCTGGCGGGCTTCGTCCTGCGTCAGAATGACGGCGGCATTGCCGCCCGTGGGCACACCGCCGTTTTCCTTGTCATCCAGCGGGAAGGTGGTGGTGATCAGTTCAAAACGGTCGCCGACCAGTTCCTCGATGGTTTGGACATGCGCCGGGGTCGAGAAGATCAGCCCGGTCAGGCCCGCACCGAATTGCTGGCGCGACTGATCCCAGTCAAGAACGGGCTGGCCCGCCTCGGTCACGAAGCGGCGCAGCAGCGTCATCGCGCGCAGGCCCTTGTCATTGTCGAAGGCGACCTCGCCGGTCTCGCGGTCAACCAGATCGCCGCCCTGCTGATAGATCATCGCCTGCCACAGCCAGTCATCAGGCCAGCCGGCGATATCGTAAGCCAGACCGGCGGCGTTCGGGTTGGCCTCGCGGATGGCGGTCGCAAGCGCGATCACGTCATCCCAGTTATCGGGCAGATTTTCCGGATCGCCCCCGGCAGAGCGCACCAGATCGGCGTTCACATACATGAT